>DATFXS010000420.1:0-9533 GCA_035315605.1 Polyangia bacterium | reverse complement strand
TTCGACTTCGTCGCGTTCACGTCGGGGACGGCGTCCGCGCTGGCGAGCGTGCTGCGCGCCGACAAGGACAATGCCAGCGGCAAGTCGACGATCACGCGCAAGGACATCGAGGCGCTGGAGCAGCGCCTGGGCGCGATGTCGATGGCGGCGCGGGCGCGGCTGACCGGCCTCGACGCGCGGCGGGTCGACACGATCTACGCGGGGGCGGTGGTGTTCCGCACCGCGCTGGAGCTGGCGGGCGCCGACGAGGCGACGCTGTGCGAGACCGCGCTGCGCGAGGGGATCATCGCGGACTACGTGGCGAGCAACCGCCCCGGGATGCTGCTGGTCGACGAGTTCCCCGACCTGCGCCGCCGGACCGTGATGGAGCTGGCGCGGCGCTGTCAGTTCCGCGAGGACCACGGCACGCACGTCGCCCGGCTGGCGCTTTCGATCTTCGACCAGACGCGGCGCCTCCACAAGCTGCCGGCGGGCGACGGCGAGCTCTTGGAATACGCGGCGCTGCTGCACGACATCGGCTTTTACATCTCGCCCCACCGCCATCACCGCCACAGCGCCTACCTGATCCTGAATCACGCCATGACGGGGTTCTCGCGGTCCGAGGTGCGCATCATCGCGCTGGCGGCGCGCCACCACCGCAAGGTCGAGCCGCGGCGCGGGCACGGCCTGATGCGCCTCCTGTCGAAGGGCGATCGCCGCCGCGTCCGCTACCTGGCGGCGATTCTGCGCATCGCGGACGCGCTGGACCGGACGCACGCGCGGCTGGTGCGCGCGGTCCGTTGTTCGGTGACACCGCGGACGGTCGACGTGCGCATCGACGCCGACGGCGATCCGGAGCTGGAGATCTGGGCCGCGCGCCGCAAAGGCGATCTGTTCGAGGAGCTGGCGGAGCGCAAGCTGCGCTTCGCCGTCGATCAGGTGCGCGATCGCGAGGAGCGTCCGCGGCGCGGCGAGCCGGCCAAGGCGGCGGCCCCCGCGCGCGTGACCATTCCCGCCCGGGGCGGCGGTTCGACCCGCCGGCCGACGGCCCTGCGGGTCGTCAAGTCGTAGCCGCGCGGGCGGGCGGTTACTTCAGGCTCTTGCAGACCGCGAGCGCGTTCGCCTGCTGCTCCGCGCTGGTTCCGGTGGTGTCGCACCAGACCGGCTTGCCGTTGATGGTGCGTCGCGACGCCACCCAATAGACGGTGCCAGCAATTCCGTGCGTCTCGTATCGGATGGCCCACCCGTCTGGCAGTGTCTCGTCCTTCGATGGCTTGCCCGCGACCTTCGCCTTGGCTTCGGCGAGGGTCTTCTCGCGCACGTCGTTTGGAGGGCTCTCGATGTCCACCGACAGATCGGGTCCCTCGATCGTCAGGCCCTCGCCGACGGTCGCCTTGTCGACCTTGGAGCCCTCGGGAACCTGCGCCGTGAGGCCAACGCCCGGGAGGGCCAGTGACACCGTCCCTCCGCCTCCACTTCCGCCGCCCTCTGCCGACTTCTTGCAGGAGACGGCGCCGGCAGCACCCAGGGCCAGGACGAGGAACAGACTCGAACCTTTCATGGTTGTTTTCCTTTCGGTTGGTATGTGCACCTGGTCCAGACGTTCCCCGGGCGCCGATGTCGCGCCTTCGGGGCAATCTCGGCCGGTCACATCCCGAGCGCGCGCAGGCCTTTGTAAACGCCGGCGGCGATCAGGGCCGCCGCCTGGATCGTGAACAGCCACGCCCAGACGATCCGGAAGGCGACGCGCCAGCGCACGCCCGAGGGCCGGTTCACCCAGCCGACGCCGACGATGCCGCCCGTGATCGTGTGCGTCGTCGACACCGGGACGCCGAGGGCGCTCGCCAGGAACAGCATGCCGGCCGCGCCGGTCTCGGCGCAGAAGCCGCCGAACGGTTTCAGCTTGGTCAGCCGCATGCCCATCGTCTTGACGATGCGCCAGCCGCCCGACAGCGTGCCGAGGCCCATCGCCAGCTGGCACGACAGGATCACCCAGATCGGCAGGTGATCCTTGGGGCCGAGGTGTCCCTTCGCGATCAGCATCGCCATGATGATGCCCATCGTCTTCTGGGCGTCGTTGGCGCCGTGCCCCAGGCTGAACAGCGCCGACGACACGAGCTGCAGGCGCCGGAACCAGCGGTCGATCTTCCCGGGCTGCGCGCGCCGGAACAGCCACGCCACCAGCACCATCATGCCCCCGCCCAGCACCATCCCCAGCACCGGCGAGATGACGATGAAGAGAGCGGTCTTGGCCACCCCGGACTGGATCACCGACGATCCGCCCTTGCAGAAGCCCGCGCCGATCAGGCCTCCCACCAGCGCGTGTGACGAGCTGGACGGCAGCCCGTACCACCAGGTGATCAGGTTCCAGGCGATGGCGCCGCCCAGGGCGCCGAACAGCACGGCGTCGTCGACGATCTTCGGGTCGATGATTCCCTTGCCGATCGTGTGCGCGACGTGCAGCGGGAAGACGACGAACGCGATGAAGTTGAAGAACGCCGCCCAGGCGACCGCCACGCGCGGCGTCAGCACGCGCGTCGAGACGATGGTCGCGATCGAGTTCGCCGCGTCGTGAAAGCCGTTGATGTAATCGAAGGCCAGCGCGATCAGGACGATGGCGACAATCGTCACCACAGCGGCGTCACCATGCTTGGATCACCACGTCCGGCGGCTCAGCTGTTCTCGAGGACGACACCCTCGATGATGTTAGCCACGTCCTCGCACCGGTCGGTGGCGGACTCGAGCGTTTCGTAGATCTCCTTCCACTTGATGACGGCGATCGGGTCGCGCTCCTCGCGGAACAGACGCGCCAGCGCGCTGCGCAGGATGCCGTCCGCGACGTTCTCCAGCCGGTTGATCTCGATGCAGTGCTGGAGGATGCCGTTCGGCTTGCCGAGATCGCGGATGCTCGACACCGCACCCAGCACGTGCTCGGCGCTTTGCACCAGGCACTGCGCCAGCTCGCCGGCCTCCTTGGTCATGGTGGGGATGTCGTAGAGCGCCAGGCGATCGGCGGCCGCCTCCACGAAATCCATGATGTCGTCCATCTTCGTGATCAGCCTGTAGATGTCGTTGCGATCGATCGGCGTGATGAAGGTCTTGTGCAGACCCTCGACGACGGCGTGGGTGATCTCGTCGCACTCGTGCTCGATCTGCTTGACGCGCTCGGCACGCGCTTCCATGTTGCCCGGCTGCTGGACCATCTCGAGGAAGGCGCGGCAGCCCTCGACCGTCTTCTTCCCCTGGTGCTCGAAGTGGGCGAAGAAGGACGCGTCGTGGGGCAGGAGCCTCATGCCGCGTCTGTATATCAGAGTGATATCGCGAAACGAAGCATCAGCTCGTGCTCGAACTGGCTCTCGGCGTGCAAGGCGTTGACCGTCTCCGACGTCCCGCTCCAGACGTTGACGACGTAGTTGATCGAGATGCGCGCCAGCGAGCCGCGCCAGTAGTTGGCGCCGACGACCCCCGAGATGACGCGCGTGGTGGCGCGGGCCGGATCGCCCAGCATCGCGTTGTTCGTCGTCACGTCGTCCTGCACGTACTCGCCGCGCAGGGCCAGCTGCAAGCCGTCTTCGAAGGCCCGCCGGTAGCGCCGGTCGACCCGAGAGGGGAGCTCCAGCCCGGGCGCCGGCAGCATTCGTTCATCGCCCGCCAGCCAGAGCCACAGCTCGCCGTAGGCCGCGCGGCCCGTCAGGGTGGCGTTGCCCCGCACGTCGATGGGCGCGTTCCCGGTGGCCACCACCGCTTCGGCGAGCTGCTGCTGCTTGAACACCCCTTCGACGCGCAGGCCGACGTGCGTTCCGAACGGGATCGACAGCTCGCCCGCGAACGCGGCGACAGTGCCGTTCTCGCGCAGCTCGTAGTTGACGGGCGGCTGCGCGGACGTCCAGGTCGGCACCACGAACGGCACGCCGCCCGCCGTCGCCTGGGGCGGGAACACCGGCCCCAGCACATGGCGCCCGTACCACGCCGAGCCGCCCAGGGTCAGGCGGCGAAAGATCCCTTCACCGCGCGCAAACGGCGAAACCGTGGCGCGTCCGATGGCGTCGATCTGGTTGTCGAAGTTGCGGAAGTCGGGGCCGTCGCCGTTGAACGCGCCGGCCGAATAATAGAAGAGGCCGCCGCCCAGCAGGCCGTGCGCCATCACGCCGACCTCCTTGTTGCGCGGCACGCCGACCGCCCGCACCGTCAGCGATCGTTCGATGAACGTCGTGTAAGCGTCCGACGTCCTGTTCTCGAGCGTGAAGGGCGCGTCGAACTGCCCCGCCTGCAGGATGAAGCTTTCGCCGAACGGCGCCAGCGCCACGTAGTTGTCGGTCGCGGGCAGGGCGCTGGGCGCGACCGCATCGCTGCCCGCGGGTGGCGACGGCGCGAAGTCGGCCGAGGCATCGAAGTAGAAGATGCGCCCCAGCCAGCCGGCGAGCTCGAGGCGCGCGCGGCGCACATAGATGCCACTCTTGGGCGTCTGGCGCGGGAACGCCGCGCCGTCGATCTGCACGCGCCCGCCCGGAAACAGCACCACCTCGTCGCCGGGCGAGCGGACGAAGAGCCGATCGGAGAATCCGACCGTCTCCAGCGCGCGGCCGGCGCCCGGCGCCTCGATGTCCGTGGCGGGCTCCGGCGGGGCCGCTTCCGGCTTGGGTTCCTCGGGGGGCCTGGGCATGGCCGCCTCCGTTTCGGACTCCGACTGCACCTCCACCTTCGGTTCCTGTTCGGCCTTCGGCTTCGGCTCCGCCTTCGGCCTCGGCTCCGTCTTCGACTTCGCCTTGGTCTTCGGCGGCGGCGTCTCCTCGTCGACCTCGGTCGGATCGTCCCGGCCGGCGGCCGTGGCGCGACCCGCCGCCAGCAGCGCCAGCAGAGGAATGATGAGGGAGAAACCGACGGAGTACGGCCGAACGGGCATCCCGGGCTCTGCCATTGTAACGTCTGGGCGGCCGCGCGCCATTCGGCGGCCGTCGACGATTCATGAGGCCAGCCGACAGAGCGCCGACGACCGCCCCGGGCGTGCTCGACGGTCTGGTCCGTAAATACCGGGCGCTGGTGGCGCTGCGCGGACGGCGCGACGGCGGCGGACAACCTGCGACCCGCGACGAGCTGCGGCGGCTGGCGGGCGAGTTTCCGGGCTGCCTGCGCGAGCTCGACACGCTGGGCGCCACGGAGCTGTCGCGGCGCGCGGCGGCTGCCGTGGCCGCCGCGGCGGGCGGGCCGCGGGAGCCGTGGATGGACTGGATCGCCAGCTACCACGCGCTGATGGGCGAGGCGCTTGCGGCCCGGGCGCGCGGCAAGACCGTCGTCGCGCCCGAGGGCCGGCTGAACGTGAAGGTGCTGCGGGAGCTCGGCGCGCGCTTCGGCGTGGCCCCGGCCACGATCGCCGCGACGCTGTTCCCCGTGCGCCGGCCGTCGCCCTACCGGTTGTGACACCGGGCACGTCTTCCGACTTTGTTTCCGTTCCGTCCCGATTGGCGGGAAAATGAAGCGATGAATCGCTTAGGGGAGAGGAAATCGGCGTGGACTTCTCTGTTCGCGCTCGGGTGCGCGGTGGCTGTGACGTCGTCCGCCTGCGGCGGCGGCACGTTGTCGTCGTTCGACGGAGGCCTGCCCGCAATGTGCGGCGCAAATGTGCCGGCGGGCCAGGCGTGCAACGCGATCCCGAATGTCGGCGCGCAGGTCACGCCCACCTGTACGACCGGAACGGTACCGACCGGAACGGGCGGTGTCATCGCCGACGGCACCTACGTGCTGACCGAGCAGACGTACTACAACACGGGTTGTCCAACGGCCCCGATCTCCGAGACCTTCATCATCGCGGGCGACTGCTTCCAGGGCGTCTTCGACCTCTTCGAGCCAGGCAGCATTGCCCCGGCGGTCACTGGCACGGCCGCGACGCGGGTGACGGTGCAGGGCAACACCATCATGCTGACCCTGACCTGTTCGGAAACCGGCTTCCAGACGACTATGCAGGACACGCCGACGAAGACGTACACCGCGACCGACACGACGTTGACGATGTTCACGGTGAACACCGGGACCAGCAGCAGCAACCCGGATCGCGTCGAGGTCCTGACCCGGCGCTGAACAGGCGGCACGCGCTCAGGCGGACGGGTAGGGGAGGCGGCGGGCGAGCAGCGTCGCCAGCGCGTCGGCGTCCTGGACCGGCAGCTCGCAGCGGCCGCGGACGCAGACGTAGGCGGTGGCGCGCCCGTCGACGGCGGTCTTGTCGGCGATGAACGGGATCAGCTTGCCGATCTCCGCGACGTCGTCCTCGGACGCGGCCGCGAGGACGTGGTTCGGGACGAAGGTCCGGCGGGCGACGTCGAGCAGGCCGCGCGCGGCTTCGGGTCCGACGCCGCGCGGCCAGACGATCGCGATCTCCTTCGGCTCGTCGCTGGCCCAGTCGAGCGCCAGCAGCGCCTCGGTCAGGGCCAGCGGATTTTCGGTCATCGTTGGCGCCGCCGCGGCGAACGCCCGGTCGGCGATGGCGCGCCAGCGGTCGTCCGACGTGAAGGCGGCGAGGCGCAGGGCGCACAGCAGCGCCACGGACGTGCCCGACGGTTCGGCGCCGTCGTAGGTCGGCTTCTCGCGCGCGATCAGCGTCTCGTGATCGGCGGCGGTCATGAACCAGCCGCCGGCCGGATCCGCGAACAGGCGTTCCATCTCGCCCGCGAGCGCGAGCGCCTCGCGCAGCCAGCGCGGCTCGAACGTCGCCTCGTAGAGATCGATGAGGCCCGCGCAGAGGAAAGCGTAGTCGTCGAGGAACCCGGGCGCGCCGGCGCGGCCGTCCTTGGCGCTGCGCGCGAGCCGGCCGCCCGGGCGCATCTGGTCGAGCAGAAACGTCGCCGCGCGCGCGCCCGCCTGGACGTAGCGCGGCTCAGCGAGCAGGCGCCCGGCGACGGCGGCGGCGGAGACCGCCAGCCCGTTCCAGGCCGCCAGGATCTTGCCGTCGCGGAACGGCGGCGAACGGCGCAGCCGGGCGGCGTACAGCGCCGCGCGCTGGGGCGCCAGCGCGGCGTGCTCCCTCTCGTCTGGATGGTCGATGGCGAGGATGTTCGCGCCCTCGAAGTTTCCTTCCGCCGTGACGCCGTAGAAACGGATGAAGCGGTCGGTCTCGGGGCCGTCGCCGAGCAGCCGCCGGATCTCCGCCTCGGACCAGACGAAGAACGCGCCCTCCTCGGACTTACCGTCCGGCCGTTTGGAGTCGGCGTCGGTCGCGGAATAGAAGCCGCCCTCGGGCGCGGTCATCTCGCGCAGCAGGTATTCCAGCGTGTCGCGCGCGACGCGCTCGAAGTCGTCCCGCCCGGTCACCTGCCAGGCCTCGCCGTACGCGACCGCCAGCAGGGCGTTGTCGTAGAGCATCTTCTCGAAGTGCGGCACCAGCCAGCGCGCGTCGGTCGAGTAGCGGTGAAAGCCCCCCGCCAGCTGATCGTACATGCCGCCCGCCGCCATCTTGGCCAGCGTCATCGACGCCATCATCAGCGCCACGTCGTCGCCGGTGCGCGCGTGCGCCCGCAGCAAGAGGCGGATCGGCATGTTGGACGGAAACTTCGGCGCGCGGCGCAGGCCGCCGTCACGCTCGTCGAACAGGCGCTTGAAGACCGCCACCGTGTCGGCGATCAGCGAAGCGGGCGGGCGCGCGTTCGGCGCGGGCTGGCCGCGCGCTTCCATCTGGGCGCGAACCGCCTCGACCAGCGCGGCGCTGGCGCGGGTGACGCGGGGCGGATCGGTGACGTACGCCTCGTGCACCTGCTGCAGGATGGTCAGGAACCCGTGACGCGCGCCGCGCGCTCCGTCGCGCGGCGGAAAGTAGGTGCCGCCGAAGAACGGCTCGCGGTCGGGCGTCAACCAGACGCTCATCGGCCAGCCGCCCGATCCGGTCAGCGCCTGGACGGCGCTCATGTAGACGGCGTCGACGTCGGGGCGTTCCTCTCGATCGACCTTGATGCTGACGTAGAGACTGTTCATCAAGGAGGCGATCTCCTCGTCCTCGAACGACTCCTCTTCCATCACGTGGCACCAGTGACAGGTCGAGTAGCCGATCGACAGGAACACCGGGCGCCCGAGCCGGCGCGCCTCCGCGAACGCCTCGTCGCCCCACGGCCGCCAGTCGACCGGGTTGTGGGCGTGCTGCAGGAGGTACGGGCTGGTCTCGTCGATCAGCCGGTTCGTGTGCTTGTAGGTCGGCTTCTGATCTTGGGGCGGCGGCGTCGCCATGCCCGGGAGGATAAGGCTAAATCGCCGCTGCGCAGCTGGAGTGCATCTCATAAGTGGCCGAAGCGGAGTCGAGGCGCAATGTAAGGAGCGGA
The DNA here is from genome assembly GCA_035315605.1 of Polyangia bacterium. Classification (GTDB taxonomy): domain Bacteria; phylum Myxococcota_A; class Polyangia; order Fen-1088; family Fen-1088; genus JADGRB01. The sequence continues at coordinate 1,254 of DATFXS010000420.1, read as the reverse complement.
GTGGGACGGGGAGCTCCTCGGCCGGAGCGTAGGCGGCCGCTCTGATCGTTTGCGGCCGACGGGATTCCGAGCTTGCTCGCGGAGGACGAGGAGCTCACCGTCCCACTCTGCCCTCGACGTTAGCCGAGCGGAGCGACTAGACCGTGGCGATCTTCTGCACCACTTCGTCCATCTGGGTGGTGCTGACGAAGCCGATCGTGAAGGCGTCGATCGCGTCCAGCCCGACCGCGTGCGCGATGGCGCGGTCCAGATCGTTGCCGAGCTGACCCTCGCCCAGGATCTTCATGCCGATGACGCCTTTGCCTGACGCCTTCATCTGCTGGAGGATCGCGATCACCGTGGCGGGATCGGCGTCCATCAGGATGCCGTCCGGGTTGACGCGCGCCTGATCGACGTCGACCCAGGGCGTGGCGGCCGCCAGCTGCAGCGCCGCCAGCGTGTGGCACGAGACGCCGTGCGCGCGGATGATGCCGCTGTCCTTGGCCTGCGACAGCACGTCCATCGCGCCCGCGCAATCGGTCGTCCAGGTCGCGCTCTGCTTGTTGTGCAGGAGGACGATGTCGATCATGTCGACGCCGAGATCGGTGCGGAACTTGTCGAGGTCGGCCTGCATGTCGGCCGCGGTCTGCGCTTCGGTCTTGGTCAGGATGACGACGTTGTCGCGCCCGACCTGGCGGACCGCCGCGGCGATGTACGGGTGCGCGCCGTAGTCGGCGGCGGTCTCGAAGAAGGTCAGCCCCTGGTTGTAGCCGTAGACGAACTGGTTGACGAACGCGGTCTGGCCCAGGCGCGTCTGATCCGAGGCGCCGTTGAAGCCGTGCGTGCCGCTGCCCATCGCCAGCCGCGACGTCACGATGCCGGTCGAGCCGATCGTCACCCGATCGGTCGCGGTCTTGTGCACCGTCGGGCCGTCGCCGGCGGCGGCGTCGACCGGGCCGAGCGTCCAGGTCCTGTTGGTGCATCCGGCGACCGCCGCACCGGCCGCGCCGGCGAGGGCGCCCTGCACGAACTGCCGCCGCGTCGGCCGGAACTCGGGGCGGAGCGTGCCGCACGGGTACGTCATTCGACGACGGTCCATCTTCTTCGCCCTCCGGTCCGGATGGTAACTCCGATCTGGCGCCCTGCGGCCCCGCGCGCGATAAATGACGGCGATGGCACGCTTTTTACTGATCTGCGCGGGCGGCGCGGCGGGAACCGGCGCGCGCTACCTGCTGGGCGGATGGGCGCAGCGCACGCTCGGGACCGCGTTTCCGT
>DATFXS010000419.1:0-4149 GCA_035315605.1 Polyangia bacterium | reverse complement strand
GGTCTGCAGCATCATCGAGAGCTGCCCGCTGGCGAGCGGCGCGGTGTTGGGCGGCGGCGCGGCCGGCGCGCCGAGCACGGGCAGCGACGACACCGGCGGCGGCACCGGCGCGACGCCTTTCTTCTTGGTCGTGGCCTCGTGGCGCTGCAGCATCCCCGCCTCCGACAGCGCGACCAGCAGCAGGCGCGCCTTCTCGCGGGGGACCTCGGCGCCGTCGAGGATCGCCTCCAGCTGGCGCGCCCCGTCGATGCTCTGGATGAACGCCAGCTCGACGGGGTCGGACGTCATGTCCTGCAGTCGCATCTGCGGATCAGAGGTGAGGCCGACGTACTGATGCGCGTATTTCTCCAGCGCGGCGTCCTGGCGCGACTCGTCGTAGTGGCGGCGGATGCCCTCCAGGATCGACGCGGCGGGCGATCGCTCGAGGAGTCGGTTCTCGCCCGGGGCGGCGGCGCCGGCCTTGAACATGAACTTGCCGTCGCTCCACGAGAACACCTCGAACAGCTTCGCCTCGATCTGCTCGACCAGCGCGCGTTCCAGGTTGAACGGCGACAGCGCCCCCATCTCGACGAGGATCTCGCCCTGATGGCGCTTCTCCTTCTGCATCCGGCCGACCGACTCGGCCAAGATCTCGCTGGTGATCAGGCGTTTTTCGAGGAGGATCCGCCCCAGCGTCTCGCCGAGGACGTTGGATCGCACGGAGACCGGATAGCCTTCCTGGAAGATGACGATCTTCTTGATCGCCTCGTGGAGCAACAGCAGCGAGCCCGTTGCGCGCTTCGCGTAGAGCCGCTGCAGCAGGCGCGCGAACGGCGTCCGCTTCAGCGTCCCCTGCAGCTCGGCGTCGCCCGGGTCGGCGGCCAGCGACTTGGCGCTCCGTTCGACGTCGCGGCGCTCGCGCTGCTGCGCCGGATCGCGCAAGGTCTCTTTCGGGACCGGCGGCGGAGTCGCCTCTTCGGTGGCGTCTTCGATCAGGATCGGCGGCGGGGTCGGCAGGCTCGCCGCCAGCTCGGCGACGCGCGGCGCGAACTGCGCCAGATCCAGCGGCGTCGGCAGGTAGTCGGCTGGCGCGAACCGCCGCCGCGCCTCGGCCCGGTGGCTGACGCCGCGGTGGGTGCTGGCGACGAAGACGATCGGGGTGGACCGGGTCTCGGGGGCGTGGCGAAGCTCGTCGGCGAACGTGAAGCCGTCACCGTCGGCGAGCCGGGTGTCCACGACGACCACGTCGGGAACGCGCGTCCCGACGCTGCGCTTGGCCCAGGCCGCCTCCGCCTCGGCGTGCAGGTCGAAGCCGGCGTCGCGCAGGGCCGCGCCGATCTGGCGCTGCAGATCGGCGTCGCTCTCGACGATTAATACATAGCCTGCCATTTCGGGCCCGGAGTGTAGCGTGTCTTTCGCGACGGGTGGAGCGTGTGCTTTACTTCCCGCGATGTCCACCCCGTCCAGCAAGAGTCCGCTCGCCGCGATCGTGCTCGCCGCGGGGAAGGGAACGCGCATGCGTTCGTCGCGCGCGAAAGTTTTGCACGCGCTGCTCGGCCGTCCGCTGGTCTGTTATCCGATCGAGCTGGCGCGTTCGCTCGGCGCCGATCCGGTCGTGGCGGTGCTCGGCCACCAGCGCGAGGCGGTGGAGGCGGCGCTGCTGGCGCGCTTCGGAGCCGGCGCGGTCGCGGTCGTCGAGCAGGCCGAGCAGCGCGGAACCGGCCACGCCGTGCAGCTGGCCATGCCGGCGCTGGCGCGGATGGCCGACGGGATGGTGCTGGTGCTGTACGGCGACGTGCCGCTGCTGCGCCGCGAGACGCTGGAGGAGCTGGTCGGGACGGCGCGGCGGTACAACTGTCTGGCGCTGGTGACGGCGACGCCGCCGGACGCGACCGGCTACGGCCGGATCCTGCGCGACGAGCGCGGGCACGTGATCGCCGTCGTCGAACAGAAGGACGCGTCGGCCGACGAGCGGGCCATCACCGAGATCAACGCCGGCATCTACTGCGGCCCGGCGGACTTCTTCCGCGAGGCGACCCTGGGTCTCGCCGCCGGCAACGCCCAGGGCGAGTACTACCTGACCGACGTCGTCGCGCGCGCCGCGCAGACCATCGGCGTCTCGGCGATCGAGGCGGCCTTCGAGGACGTCTGCGGCATCAACGATCGCAATCAGCTGGCCGACGCGGAAGCGACGCTGCAGGACCGGATCAACGCCGCCTGGCTGGTGCACGCGACGTTCCGGGATCCCGAATCCACGGTCGTCGAACCGGACGTCGAGATCGGCGTCGACGTCGAGCTGGGGCGGAACGTCTCGCTGCGCGGGCGCACCAAGATCGGCCACGGCGCGCGCATCGACGACGGCTGCATCCTGATCGACACCGAGGTCGGCGCGGGCGCCCAGCTCAAGCCCTATACGATCGCGACGGATTCGGTGATCGGACCGGGCGCGATCATCGGTCCCTTCGCGCACATGCGTCCCGGCAGCCAACTGGGCCCGGACGTTCACCTGGGCAACTTCGTCGAGACCAAGAAGACCGTGATCGGCCGCGGCAGCAAGGCCAACCACCTCAGCTACCTGGGCGACACCACGATCGGCGAGAAGGTCAACGTCGGCGCGGGCACCATCACCTGCAACTACGACGGCTACAAGAAGTACCCGACCGTCATCGAGGACGGCGCCTTCATCGGTTCGGACACGCAGCTGATCGCGCCGGTGCGCGTGGGCCGGCGCGCCGTGATCGGGGCGGGCACGACCGTGACCCGCGACGTGCCCGCCGGCGCGCTGGCGCTGTCGCGCACCGTCCAGATCGACAAGCCCGGCTACGCGGACAAGGTCGCCGAGCGATACGCGGCGGCCGGACCCGCGAACGGCGCCGGCAAATCCGCCGCCCCGGCGGGCGCGAAGCCCAAGACCGTGAAGAAAGCGGTCAAGCCGGCGGCGAAACGGAAGGCGGCCGCCGGGCGGAAGGCCTCGCCCGTTCGATCGACAGCGGGCAAACCCACCCGCAGGTGATTGACAGCGACGGGACGCGCCTCGATGATGTCCGTCGGAGGTTGCAATGCCGACGTCGGTCAAGACGTTCTTCGACGAGAAAGTTCCGGCCGTTCTCAAGACAAGCCCGGAGAAGGTCAAGGACGTGGCCGCCGTCTACCTGTTCAAGATCAGCGGCGCCGACGGCGGCACCTGGACGGTCGACCTCGTGTCGACGCCGCCCACCTGCACGCCCGGTGAGCACGGCACGCCCCAGTGCACGATTGAGGCGAGCGACGCCGACTTCAAGGGAATGATCGACGGCGGGATGCAGGCGGCGATGTCGCTGTTCTTCAGCGGCAAGCTGAAGGTCGGCGGCGATCCGATGCTCGCGACCAAGCTGACCAAGCTGTTACAGGCGGCCGGGTAGGGGTCGGGCGACGTCTGCCAGGCGCGCGACGCTGCTCTGGGGCGCGGGCGTCGTGGCGCTGGCGTTCGGGGTGCGGCTCGCCTGGGTTCTGGCGGTGCCGACCGTTCCGGTCAGCGACTTCGCGATGTACCGCGAGTCGGCCAACTACCTGTCCGAGTTCGGCCACCTCGATCCGGGGTTCATCTACATGCCCGGCTTCGTGGTGCTGCTCGCCTGGATCAAAGATGCCGGCGGCAGCCTGCTGGCGCAGAAGCTTCTGGGCGTCGGCTTCGGCACGCTGGGCGCCGGCGCGCTGTTCGCGATCGCGCACCAGGTGATCGATGCAGACGGTCCGGCGGCGCCTCCCGCCGCGAATGGCGCCGGGCGCCTGCGGCGCATTTTCCCCTGCCCGCACGCGATCGCGACGGGCCTCTTGTGCGCGCTCTGGCCCGCGGGCGTCGGGATGTCGAGCGTCGTCGGGACCGACATGCCGGCGGCTTCGTTGCTGGCGCTGGCGCTGGCGCTGCTGGTGACGCTGGGCCCGCGCCGGCCGTACGCGGGCGCCGTCGCGTTCGGCGTCGCGATGGGCCTTTGCGCCTGGGTGCGCGCGGTGGCGCTGCCGCTGACCGCGCTGGCGCTCGGTTACTGGCTGGCGCGGCGCGAGAAGGTGGTGCGCGCGGCGGCGCGGACGGCGGCCGGCGTGGCCGCGACGGTGATCGTTCTCCTGCCCTGGGGGATCCGGCACGTGCGCCAGAGCGGATCGCTCTACTTCACCGACGATCACGGCGGG
>DATFXS010000418.1:0-2510 GCA_035315605.1 Polyangia bacterium | reverse complement strand
GCGCCGGCGGGCCGGACGCTCGGCCGCCGCGGCCCGCGCGGCGCGCTGCCGGATCGCGGCGGCGGTCGGCGAGGCGGGAAGCTCGGCCAAGATCTCGCGGTTCGACGCCGCGACCGCAGCCATCACGTCGTCGGGCGATCGCCCTTCGGCGGCCAGCCGGCGCCGGACATCGGCGGCGGTCTCGGCGTCCAGCTCGCCGAGCGCCAGCCGCTCGAGCAACCAGTCGGGAACAGGCTTCTTGTCGTGCTGCATGACTAGACTCCTTCGAGCTCTGCGAGACGTCCCTTCAGACCGCGGAGGCGTTTGCGCACGCCCGACACCGACAGGCGCGATTCGCGCGCCACCTCTTCCAGCGTCATGCCGTCGACCAGGTGCATGAACGCCAGGCTGCGCGTCGACGCCGCCAGCGGGTCGTCGCTGCCGAACAGCTTGCCGAGCACGCTGCGCGCCGCCGTCCGCGACTCCGCATCGCCGCCGCCGTCGTCGGCCTGCGCAATCCGCAGCGCCAGCTCGTCGTCCGCGTGCGCGTCCTCGGGCCGCCGGCGCTCGCCGCGCATCCGGTTCAGGCAGATGTTGGTCGCCACGCGCAGCAAGAGCGCGCCCGGCGCCTCGTCGCGCAGCCGGTCCTCGTGGCGGATCAGCGACACGAACACGTCCTGCATCGCGTCCTCGGCCTTGGCCGGGTCGCGCAGCAGCGTGCGGCATCGCCTCAGGACCATCGGCCCGTACCGCAGGTAGTGGCTTTCGACGTCCAGTGCCAAGTCGGTTTCGCCTCCCTCATACACCCTCAACACCGGGCGGCGGCGAAAGTGTCACCGGCGATCGAAAGAAAATTTCGCCCCGAAAAATGCAGCAATCTCAGCCGGAACGGTGACAGCCCGGGGGCGCGCCGGTGTTCCTCATCACAAGAGGAGGCCCCCGATGAGAGCGCAAATCGCAGCAGTGTTGTGGATGGGAACGATGGCCGCCGGGCTGGCGGCGTGCGACGGGATTCACGACCCGTCCGCCGACGGCAACCTGGTGCCGAAGACAGCGGATGAAGACCCGACGATCCCCTCGATCGCCCTGGCCGGCACCATCTTTCACTATGAGACGTTCGGCGATCCGACCAAACCGGTCGCCATCTTCTTACATGGCGGGCCGGGCCGCGACTACCGCGACGAGCTGCGCCTCAACGCCCGTTACGACGGGTATGCGCTGACGGACGATCACTTCGTCGTCATGTGGGACAACCGCGGCGCCGGTCTGTCGAAGCGCCACGACTGCGGCATCTACACGATGGAGCGGATGGACGCCGATCTGGACGCGCTGGTCGACCTCGTGTCGCCCGGGCGCCCTGTCACCCTGATCGGTCACAGCTGGGGCGCCATGTACGCGACGATGTACATCAACCTCCACCCGGAGAAGGTGGCGGCCGCCGTGCTGATGGAGCCGGGGCCGCTCAACGGTCCGATGTTCGAAGAGATCAAGAGCGTCCTCTACGACCTCAACTTCTTCTCGGAGTGGCTGAACGACGACGTCTGGGACGGGCAGTTCATGACCCCGGACGACCACGCGCGCGCCGACTACCACCGGATGCTTGGCATCGTCGACGCGCAGCCGAAATTTCACACGAGCCACGTCGATCCGGCGCCGGTCTGGCGGCTGGGCGCGGTCACGAACCACTGCCTGATGAACAGCGCGGTCAAGGACGGCAAGTCCACGTACGACTTCACCGATCATCTGTCCGCGTACACGAAGCGCGTGCTGTTCATCGCCAGCGCCTGGGACGAGGTGCAGGGCGTCGCCTTCCAGGAGAAGCAGCGGCAGTTCTACCCGTCAAGCGAGCTGGTGACGATAGCCGAATCGGGCCACGACATGCAGTGGGTGCAGCCGGCCGCGACGCTGGCCGCCATTCACGCCTACCTCTCGGAGGTGCAATAATGAATCGCGCGCGACTGGGTATCGTGATTGCGTCGTTGCTGGCGGCACTGGGTGCGGCCCGGACCGCGAACGCGCAGGCGTTCTCGCGGCTCGAGCCGGGACAGCAGACGGTGACCGCCGAGGCGGGGTTGCAGTCGGCGGTCGTCACGTCGCTGGGGTACGCGGCCGGTCTGCGTCTGCGCGCGTTGGATCGAACGCTGATGCCGTTCGCCCAGGCGACGCTGCCGGTCGCACAGCCGGACCTGCACGACTTCGAGGCGCGGGTCGGATCGCAGGTCAGCCTGATCGACGTCGGCTGGTTCGACGTGTCGGCCCAGCTCGCGGTCGAGGTGGCCGAGACCCAGAACAGCATCTACCGCGGCACCGCGCTGCGGACCGACGTCGTGCTGCTGGCCGGGCACTACGGGCGGCGCTGGTTCGCGGTCGGCGAGGCGGGGTTCGACCGCGCCTGGCTGACGTACATCAAGAACAGCGACTGGTACCGCACCTACTTCTACAGCGGCGCGAAGGACGGGTGGTACGAGGGCACGGGCGGGACGCTGCACGCGGGCGCCAAGGGCGGCGTCACCATCGGCCGCGTCGAGCTG
>DATFXS010000417.1:0-2335 GCA_035315605.1 Polyangia bacterium | reverse complement strand
TGACGACGCCTCCCTGCGGCACGCCGCCCACGATGATGCTCGGGTTGCCGCTGGCCGGTCCCGCCACGACGGTGCAGGCGAGCAGATCCTTGCGGCCGAGCCACGTCAGCAGGGCGACCTTGCGCGCGAGCTGCTCGGTCTTCGTGCTGTCGAGCGACTGCAAGAGCGCGGTCACGCGCTGCGGGAAGTCCTTCGCCTTCGGATCGAGATCGCGGAACGAGGAGTCGAAACGCGTCTCGGTCTGCTTGGCGCTCTGGGCGAAGATGGCGGCGAGCCGTTCGGTGGCGTTCCGCGCGGCGCGATAGTTCGGATCGGCGGCGAGCGCCTTGGCGTAGGCGGCCCGGGCCGCCGCGGCGTCGCCCTTGTCCTGGGCGTCCAGGCCGGCCGCGTAGGACGACCAGGCCTCGAACGACTGGGTGGCGTTCGCGCGCAGCTTGCTCTTGTCGGCCGAGGCGAGCTTCACCTCCAGCGCCGCGATCAGGATGTCGGCGATGTCCTTTTCGAGCGCGAAGAATTCGTCCTTCTTGCCCTCGACGCGCTGGCTGGTCAGCACGGCGCCCGTCTCGACGTTGAAGACACGCGCATCGATGCGGATGGTGTCGCCCGCCAGCGTGTAGCCGCCGCTCAGGATGAACTGGGCGGCCAGCCCCTTGCCGACGCGCTGAGCGGTCTTGGGATCGACGAACTTCGAACGCGACAGCTTCAGCTCGGCGAGGATCTGGTTCAGCTTCTCGCGCTCGACGACCCGCAGCGCCTGCAGCTGGCCGAGGTCGGTGATCAGCATGTCGGCGAGGCCCTTGGCGAGCGGGTCGTACTCCGCCTTGCCGGTGTTGTTGTCGAAGTACGAGACGGCGACGGTGGGCGCCGGGCGGGCGGCGGCCGGCGCGGCGGGCGTCGCCGCCCACAGCGCGTAGAGGAGGAGGGCGGGGGCCGCCATGCGCGTGATTTTCGCCCGCCTTGACAGGGAAGTCGACGCAAGGATGATGGAGGCGTGACTTCCCCGGCGCGCTTCATCGCGCTCGCGCTTGCCGCCGCCTTCGCCGTGGGCTTCCAGGGCGTGCCGCGGGCCGAGCGGGCCGCCGCCGGCAAGACGGTGAAGCCGACGATCGCCATCCTCTACTTCGACTACGGCGGCAAGAAGGCCGAGCTCGAGCCGCTGCGCGAGGGGCTGGCGCAGATGCTGATCAGCGATCTCGCGGAGCTGAGCGAGATCCGCGTCGTCGAGCGTGCGCGCCTCAACGCGGTGCTGGACGAGCAGAAGCTGGCGGCGTCGGGCAAGGTCGACGCCGCCACGGCGGCGCGCATCGGCAAGCTGCTGGGCGCGCGCGAGCTGGTGCTGGGCAGCTTCTTCGATCTGGCGGGCGCGCTGCGGATCGACGCGCGCGTCGTCGAGGTCGAGACCGGCAAGATCGTGCGCTCGGTCGGCGTGAACGGGCCGGCCGCCGATTTCTGGGCGCTGGAGCGCGACCTGGCAGGCAAGCTCGGCGATACGATGCGCACGGCGCTGCCGGCGGCGTTCGAGCACGCGGCGCTGCTTCCGCCGAAGCCACGGCCCCCGAAGGTGGCGGCGAGCACGGCCGTGACCTACGGGCGCGGCCTCGCGGCGGCTGACGCCGGCAAGAAGGCGGAGGCCCGCGCGCTGCTGGGGAAGGTGGTCGAGGAGGCGCCCGGCTTTACGCTCGCGAAGCAAGACTTGAACGCGCTGCTCGCGCCGTAACCGCGCGGCCCCTCTCCCTAACCCTCTCCCCGCTTCGCGGGGCGAGGGGACCGGACATCTCTTTCCCCCTCTCCCGCTTGCGGGAGAGGGTCGGGGAGAGGGCAAGCCGCTCTGGATCGCCTTCGCCAGCGGTGCAGATTCGCTAGCGGCCGTCGCAGCGGGCGCGCGCCGAGGCGACGCCGAGCGCGGCGGCCTTGCAGGCGGCCGAGCGCGCGCCTTCGGCGTTGCCCGAACGCGCCAGCGCCTCGGCGAACAGCGCCCATGCGCTCCCCTGTTCGGGGCGGCGATCGGTCTGGGCGCGCAGATCCGCGACGGCGCCCTCGACGTCGCCGGTCACGAGACGCGCCTGGGCGCGCACGACCCGCGCGGTCGGGTGGGTCGGGTCGCGGGCGAGCACGGCGTCGAGCAGCGGCAGCGCTTCGGCCGCGCGGCCGCGCTTGACCAGCAGGACGGCCAGGTTGTGCTGCGCGCTGGCGTAGCCGGGCGCGAGCGCCAGCGCCGCGCGCAGGTGCGGTTCGGCCTCGTCGTCGCGATCGAGGCGCGCCAGCGTGGTGCCGAGCAGCGCGCGCGCGACGGCCGCCGACGGGCAGGCGGTGGCGATGGCGGTGAGCCGCGGTA
>DATFXS010000416.1:0-6995 GCA_035315605.1 Polyangia bacterium | reverse complement strand
CGCGGCATCGCGCAGCTGGCGGCGGCGCATGGATTCGCGGTGACGCTGGCCGACGCGCATCGCGACATCGCCGAGCGCGGGCGCGCCGCGATCGGCCAGCAGCTGGCGAAGCTGGTCGACAAGCAGAAGGTGACCGCGGCTGACCGCGATCAGATCCTGTCGCTCATCCAGCCGACTGACCTATACGGCGGCGACATGGAGGCGGCGGATTTCGTGGTCGAGGCGGCGACCGAGGACGTCACCACCAAGCGCGAGATCTTCCAGGCGCTGGACCAGGCATGCCGGGGCGGCGTCATCCTGGCGACCAACACGTCGTCGATCAGCATCACCGCGATCGGCGCGACCGTGACGCGCCCCGAGCGCGTCATCGGCATGCACTTCATGAACCCGCCGCCCGTGATGAAGCTGGTCGAGATCATCCGCGGCCTCGCGACGGCGGACCCCACCTACGAGACGACGCGCGCGCTGGCGGAACGGCTGGGCAAGGAGACGGTGGTGTCGCGCGACATCTCCGGCTTCATCGTCAACCGGGTGCTGATGCCGATGCTGAACGAAGCCTGCTTCGCCCTCTACGAAGGGATCGGCTCGGTCACCGACCTCGACACGGCCATCCACCTGGGGCTCAATCACCCGATGGGGCCCTTCGCGCTGATGGATCTGATCGGGCTCGACACGACCCTCGCGATCCTCGAGGTGCTGCACCGCGATCTCGGCGATCCGAAGTACCGGCCCTGCCCGCTGCTGCGCCAGTACGTCGCGGCGGGGTGGCTGGGACGCAAGAGCGGCCGCGGATTCCATCACTACGGCGAGGCCGCGCCGTCGTCGGGGCCGATCAAGTGACGTCGCCCGAGCCCCTCGTGCTGGTCGCGCGCGACGGCGCGATCGTCACCCTGACGGTCAACCGTCCCGACGCGCGCAACGCGCTGGACGGCCCCACGGTCGAGGCCCTCACCGCCGCGTTCGATGAGATCGACGACGACACCAGCGCCCGTTGCGTGATCCTGACCGGCGCCGGCGACCGCGCGTTCGTCGCGGGCGCCGACATCAAGGCGATGGCCGGGCTGGATCGCGCGGGCGCTCTCGCCTTCGCCGAGCGCGGCCACCGGATGGCCGACTTCATGGAGGAGCTGCGCGTTCCGATCATCGCCGCCGTCAACGGCTGGGCGCTGGGCGCGGGCCTGGAGCTGGCGCTGGCCTGCGACTTCATTTACGCGGCGCGGACAGCGAAGCTGGGCATGCCCGAGGTCGGCCTGGGCGTCATCCCGGGGTTCGGCGGCACGCAGCGGCTCGCCCTGCGCGTCGGCGCGGCGCGCGCTCGCGAGCTGATCTATTCGGGCGTGACGATCGACGCGGACGAGGGGCTGCGCATCGGCCTCTGCAACGCTGTCACGGAGCCGGAGGCGCTGATGCCGCGCGTGCGCGAGCTGGCGGCCCGGATCGCGGCCAACGCGCCGCTGGCGGTCCAGGCGGCGAAGCAGACGGTGACGCCGGGGACGCTGCGCGGACCCGATGAACCGCTGGCGGCGGCGCTGGCCGTCGAGCGCGACCAGTTCGCCGCTCTGTTCGCCACCGAGGATCAGAAAGAAGGCATGAAGGCGTTCGTCGAGAAGCGGCCGCCGGCATGGAAGGGCGCATGAACTTCGACCTGTCCCCCGAGCAGAAGCTGATCCAGGACACGGCGCGCGATCTGGCGACGCGCGAGATCGCGCCGCGCGCCGCCGAGATCGACCGCACCCACACCTTTCCAAGAGACATCTTCACGCGGCTGGGCGAGGTCGGCCTCTTGGGGGTGATGGTCCCGGAAAAATGGGGCGGCGCGGGCCTGGGCGCCCTGGCCTACGCCGTCGCGCTGGAAGAGGTCGCGCGCGCCTGCGCATCGACGGCGGTGGCGATGTCGGTCCAGTGCTCGCTCGCCTGCGCGCCGATCCTCGGCGAAGGGAACGACGCGCAGCGCGCGCGCTGGCTGCCGGACCTGGCGAGCGGGCGCAAGATCGGCTGCTTCGCGCTGTCCGAACCGGAGGCCGGGTCCGACGCGAAAGCGCAGCGCACGCGCGCCCAGAAGGACGGCGCGCGCTGGATCTTGAACGGCACCAAGAACTTCATCACCAACGCGCCGGTCGCGGACGTCATGATCGTGTTCGCGACGACCGACCCGACCAAGGGCAGCCGCGGCATCACGGCGTTCGCGGTGCCGACCGACACGCCCGGCCTGAAGGTCGGCAAGGACGACGACAAGCTCGGCATCCGCGGCGCGCGCTCCGCGCAGGTGTTCCTGACCGACTGCGCCGTCGGCGACGACGCGCGCCTCGGCCCCGAGGGCGACGGGTTCAAGATCGCGATGCGCGCGCTGGACGGCGGCCGCATCGGCGTCGCGGCGCAGGCGCTGGGCATCGCGCGCGCCGCGTTCGAGGATGCGACCCGCTACGCCCTCGAGCGCAAGACCTTCGGGCAGCCGATCGCGGAGCATCAGGCGATCCAGTTCAAGCTCGCCGACATGCGGACGGAGATCGACGCGGGGCGCCTCATGCTGTGGCGCGCTGCGGTCGCCAAGGATCGCGGCGCGCGTTACGGCCGGGACGCCTCGATGGCCAAGCTCTTCAACTCCGAGATGGCCAACCGGGTCGCCAAGGAGGCGCTGCAGGTCTTCGGCGGCTACGGCTACCTGACCGACTTTCCGGCCGAACGGCACTATCGGGACGCCAAGATCACCGAGATCTACGAAGGCACCAGCGAAATCCAGCGTCTCGTGATCGCTTCGGCCTTGCTCAAGGAATGAACCTGGGGGAAAGTTTCCGCAGTCCGGACCCCAGGAGGGACGTCGCCATGGGCCAAATCACGAAGATGATGGTCGCCGCGCATATCGCGGCGCTGGCTTTACTGTTCACCGTCGCGGCCGGTTGCGCCGACACGTCGGGTGCCGGAGGCGGCGTCAACGTCGTCAAGGGGCCCGAGCCATCGTCGTCGCCCACGAGCGGCATCTCGCCCGACAAGGAAGCCGAGATTCAGCTGCTGCTCCAGCAACGGAATCCCTCGACGCTGAAGTGCTACTCGGACGTGCTCAACGAGAAGCACGACCGCGCGTTCAAGGGGACGGTGATCGTGCTGATCAGCCTGGAGCCCAACGGCAGCCAGTCCAAGGTCACCGACGTGAAGGTCATCGGTGGCACGATGACCGACAAGGAAGTCACGAGCTGCGTCGTCGACAAGCTGAAAGAGTTCGACTACCCCGAGGTGGTCAACGCAGGGACGATGCAGTACGTCTACCGCTTCGAGCCGGCTTACTGACGCGTCAGGAAGCTTCCCCCTGCATTTTGACGCGGGCGGGATTAAGTTAAGGAACCTTACACGTAGGCCGTAGCGCAACACATCCGTTGTCGGTGGCGCAACAAAAAAGCGCCTAAGTAACCGCCGCAAAAAAGAATTACGGGAACCAACCAGTCCGCCGATTGTCTAGAATCGAAGGTGGCGGCGGCGCGCGGGTCACCTCCCGATTCTGACGAAGGTGTTCATGAAGCGAGCGGCTCTCCCGTTTGTAGCGATCATTGTGGCGGCGGCGGGTTGTGGCAGTGACAAGGCGGCGCGACAGGACTCGAGCGCGAGCGCGCTCGCGCACAAGCACCACCCGTCGCACGGCATCTACGAGGCGGACTCCAGCTCTGGCGGCATGACGGTCGACAACGAGCTCGGCGTCCTCGACACCGACGACGTCGAGGCGACGATGAAGGATCACTTCGACGAGATCCGCGGCTGCTATCACCGCGCCGGCAAGGCGCAGCGCTACGCGGGCGGACGCGTGATGCTCCGGTTCCTCGTCGGCGGCGACGGGATCGCCCAGGACGTGCTGGTCATCGAATCGACGCTGGGCAACTACGACGTCGAACGCTGCCTGGTCGAGGTCGGCCGGCGGATCGCCTTCCGCGCGCCCACCGGGCACAAGGCGACGACGTTCGAGTACCCGGTCGAGTTTCGGTCGACCAATCAGCTGGAAGTGCTGGAGGTCGACGGGCTCAAGCTGGACCACGATCTGTCGGTCTTCCTGCCCCAGCTCGCCGCCTGCGGCCAGCTGACGAGCGAGGGCGCGAACGCCATCATCTACATCGAGCCGAACGGCTTCCCGGGGTCGGTGGGCCTGGCCGCCGGCGCCACGCTGGACGAGGACGTCGGCGACTGCATGGTGCAGACGATTCGCGGCTGGAAGATGTCGTCGACGCTGCCCGGCCACGTGATGCGCGCGTCGTTCAACATTCCGTCCGTGATCGCGACCGCCGAGGCGTCCCGGCACGGCGGCCACCGCCGCCACCGCTAGCCGCGGGCGGCGTTCAGCTCGCGGGTGGCGGCGCGGCGTTGGCGGCAGCGCGCAGCTTGGAGTGCTTGCGGCCGTAGAAGGCGTAGATCGAGAGGCCGATCACCAACCAGACGCCAAGCCGGAGCCAGTTCGTCCAGCCGAGCCCGAGAATCATCGCGCCGCAGACGATGATGCCGAGAATAGGAAACAGCGGCACCAGCGGCGTTCGGAAGTCGCGCTGCAACGCCGGCTGTTTGACGCGCAGGATCCAGACGCCCGCGCAGACCAGAATGAACGCGAACAGCGTGCCGATGCTGGTCATGTCGCCGACGATGTCCTCGGGCAGGAATCCGGAGAAGGCGCCGACCAGAAGGAAGAAGATCATGTTCGACTTGTGGGGCGTGCCGAAGCGCGGGTGGGTCTGCGAAAACACCGGCGGCACCAGCCCGTCTCGGCTCATCGCGAAGAAGACACGCGACTGCCCGAGCAGCATCACGAGGATGACCGAGGAGAACCCGGCCAGGATCGCGACGGTCACGAACGTCGCCAGCCATTGGTAGCCGTGCATGTAGTGCTCGATCGCGAACGCCACCGAAGCTTCGCGGCCGTGCGTCCGGAAGTCCTGCACAGACGCCACGCCCGTCAGTACGTGCGCGAACAGGATGTAGAGCACCGTGCAGATCGCGAGCGACCCGAGGATGCCGATCGGCATGTCGCGCTTCGGCTTCTTCGCCTCCTGGGCGGCGGTCGATACGGCGTCGAATCCGATGAACGCGAAGAAGACGACGCCGCCCGCGCCCAGGATCCCCATCAGGCCGCCGTAATGGTGCGACACGTCCTGCGAGTCGACGTAGGTCCCGGCGGGCGGGATGTACGGGACGTGGTTGGCCGGGTTGATGAACTGCCAGCCGAGCGTGATGAACAGCAGGACGATCGCGACCTTGGTGATCACGATGAGGCCGTTGACGAACGCCGATTCCTGGATACCGCGGATCAACAGCAGGGTCAGCATCAGGACGATGAACACCGCGGGCAGGTTGACGACGCCGTGGGACATCACGTGCGTCACCGTGTCGACGCCCTTCTCGAGCGGCGAGTGGCACCACGCGTACGGAATGTGCAGGCCGAAGCGCTCGAGCAGCTTGTTCAGGTATTCGCTCCAGGCGATGCCGACGGTGGCGGCGCCGATCGCGTATTCGAGGATCAGATCCCAGCCGATGATCCAGGCGACCAGCTCGCCCATTGTCGCGTAGGAGTAGGTGTACGCACTGCCCGCCATCGGGATCATCGACGCGAACTCGGCGTAGCAGAGGCCGGCGAACGCGCTGCCGACGGCGGCGACGATGAATCCGATCGTGACGGATGGACCTGCGTTGTTGGCGGCGGCCGCGGCGGTGCGGACGAACAGGCCGGCGCCGATGATGGCGCCGATGCCAAGCCCGATCAGGTCGAAGGGGCCGAGCGTTCGCTTGAGGCCCGCGTGGCCATCGGCTTCGGCGCGAAGCTGTGTGACGGATTTGATTCCGAACAGCGGGTTAGGCATTCCGCCCCTGTCGTTCCGCATTCCGCGCCGCCGAACGAAGCATCGCGATCGCAGTGTAGACCACGACCGCGACCACCAGCCACTTCACGGCGTAGAGCGGCAGCTCCTTGACGATGAGGCCCGCGATCAGCGCCGCGGGCGTGCCGGCCAGCGTCAGCCCGAGCGCCGCACGCAGATCATAGCGCCCCGAACGGATGAAGCGGACGGACGCAGCCGGCATCAGGAACGCGCACGACCCCATCATGATCGGGAACGCCGCCTTGTCGTACATGCCGAGCAGCGCCACCAAGATCATGCACGGCGCGTACAGGCCGATGCCCAGCGTCATCAGCGCGCCGAGCACGAAGTTGCCGGCGATCCCGATGGCCAGGCGCGGCCCGGTGAGGCCGAGCGCATCGCCGCCGCCCGGCATGAATCCCGTCACGCGCGCGACCATGATGCCCGCCGCGACGAACAACAACACGCCCATGCCGATCTGGATGCGGCGTTTCGGCCAGCGCGACACGAACCCCGCGCCCAGCCAGGCGCCCGCGACGGCGGCGCCTATCAGCAGCACCAGCGTCGACATCTCGACCTGGACGACGGCGATGAAGATGAACGCCTCCGCGAAGGTCGGAACGGTGTGGCCGACGTTCAGTGTCCCCGGGATCTCCGCGTCGTCGACCACGCGGCCGAGCTTGAACAGCGAGGTGGTGGTCGCGAACGAGCCGATCCCGAGCGTGTCGAAAAAATCGGTCACCGCGCCGATCGCAACCTGCACCCAGGTCGGCCAACCGCGCCACTTCGCCCGCGCCTGCCCGAACCAGAAGACGCAGAACGCGGCCGCGACAGCCGCGAGCACGACGAAGAGAACACCCTTCGCGCTCATGGCCCAGCATTCTTACCCGGAACCCGCGCCGGGTTCCTCAAATCAATTCACGGAGGTGGCGGCGGGCAGATGCTGCCAGAGGCGACGTTACCGCCGATGCCGGTCGGGCAGCTGGTGAAGCAGGTGTTCGTGGTGGGGTCGCAGACCTGATTGGCGCCCTTGCACGGGCAGAACTGCTGCTGGTTGCAGTTGTCGTAGACGTACCCGCATGCGATCAGCGCGCGCGCGCAGGCCATCGCCGGCGACTCCGCGCAGACGCACGCGCCGTTCACGTCGCACATGAAGGGCGGCAGGCAGTT
>DATFXS010000415.1:0-3983 GCA_035315605.1 Polyangia bacterium | reverse complement strand
CCGCCGCTGCCGCAGGTCGCGTTCGTCGATCCCAACTTCGGCGTGCTGAACCCGGCCACCGAGAACGACGAGCACCCGCCGACCGACATCCAGCGCGGGCAGGCGTTCGTGTCGCAGCTGGTGGCGGCGGTGCGCAACGGCCCGGCCTGGAAGGATTCGATCGTCATCATCACCTACGACGAGCACGGCGGCTTTTACGATCACGTCGCGCCGCCGCGCGCCCACCAGGGCGGCGGGCGAACGCCCGACGGCATCGCGCCCGGGCAGTGCGCCGATCTGTCGAACCCGCCGATGAGCCTCCAGCCCGGCGGCGGCGCGGAATGCTCGACGAACCTGCTGAGCCCGGCCGATAACTCGGTCGCCAACGCGATCGCGCTCTGTCCGGCGCTGGGCGGCGATCCGACCGGACCCTACCCGCACGACTGCGCGTCGTTCGATCAGCTCGGGATCCGCGTTCCGTTCATGGCGGTCTCGCCGTTCTCGAAGCCGCACTACGTCTCACACGCGACGGGCGACCACACCTCGCTGCTCGCGCTGATCGAAAAGCGTTTCCTGTCCGTGGGCAGCCACCTGACCGGCCGCGACCAGCACGCCGACACGCTGGAGGATCTGTTCGACTTCGACCACGCGCCGTCGCTCGCTACCCCGGTCGTCCCCGCGGCCCCGCCCGCGGTCGACTGCACGCCGGCACCATAACGACGCGCGCGGCTCCGTCAGCAGCGTTTCACAGCGGAACACAGCTGCCGGGCAGCGCGGTCGAGCCGCTCGGGCTGCAGCCGAGGCCGTCGCAGCACGTCCCGCCGGCGCCGCACGTCGCACCCCAGCCCTGGCACTGCCCGGCATCGCCGCCGCCTGGCGGGCCCGCGTCCGCGCACTGCGCATAGTCGGACTGCGTCGGCGCGGGCGCGTACCCGGTCGCATAGTTGCATCCGGCGGTCACGCCCCGGCCGTCGCATCCGCAGAGGTCGAGCAGCGCCCCGCAGGCCGCCTCGCCCGGAGGCGGCCAGCGCGGGACGCAGACACCGTGCGCGTTGCACCCGCCGTCGATCGCGTAGCCGCACACCATCCCCGACGGGCAATCCCTCTCTCGCGCGCACGCCTTGAGAGGCGCGCCCCCCGCGCCGCCGGTCGTCCCGCCGTGGCCGCCATCCAACACCAGCGTGCCGGACCCGCAGGAGGGGGCCGACACGATCAGAAAGAGAAGCGACGCGGCGATCCCCGACCACCCCTTAGTCCAAGCCATGCGTCGATTCTGCGCCGAAAACGGCCAAAAGCCCACGCTCTTCCCGGACGGCCGGCGTTAGAGTCGGCGCATGGTCAGGCCCCTGACCGCCGTTCCGGTCGCCGTCGCCAGCCTGTGGCTGGCGCTCGGCTGCACGCCGGCCCCGCTGGCGCCGAATCGTCCGATCGACGCCGGCGCGATCGAGGTCGGCACGCCCGACGACGCAGGGTCCGACGCCGCGACCGCCTTCGAGCTGGTCGGCGCGCCGCTGATCTTCGCGCCGACGGCCAGCGGCTTCGGCCTCAGTGTCGTCCTCCGATCGGGCGATCCGTCGCTGCTGCGCGCGCGCGTGCGCGACGAGGCGGCCACCGCCTGGAACGACATCGGGGCGCCGGCCACGCCCGCCGCCGACGTCGCCCAGTGGTCCGTCGCCGGCCTTTCGCCCGGCCGCCGCTACGCTTTCGAGATCTTCTGCGCGCCGGGCGCCAGCGCGGAGACGAACCTCTCGTGCGCGCAGCCGCTCTACGGGGGCAGCGCGGCGACCGCGCGCGCGCCGGGCGCCGCGTTCACCTTCGCGGTGATGGCCGACTCGCACATCGAGCCGCGCGATCCGCTGCCGCCCGGCTCGACGGTGGTCGCCGACAGCTACGGTTTCATGGAGAGCACGCTGCGCGCCGTGGCGGCTGACATCGCGTCGGCCGATCCCGATTTCGTTGTCGACCAGGGTGACCTGCTGGACTACCACCTGTTCGGGTTCAACGATCCGCCGCCCGACGCCTCGTGGGCGCGGCTCGCCTACCTGAATTTCCGCCGCATGATGGGCGACACGCTTGGACGCGCCGCCCACTTCTCCGTCATCGGAAACTGGGACGGCGAGAACGGCTGCAACAGCGCGGACGAGATCGAGCGCTCGCGCAGCCAGCGCCTGCTCTACCTGCCGGGGCCGGCGCCGACGGCGTACCCGCAAGGCGGCGGTCCGAACCAGGACTACTACGCGTTCACCTGGGGCGACGCGCTGTTCGTCGTCCTCAACGTCATGACGTACACGCCGACCTGCCATCTGCTGGATGTCAACCCGGGCCTGCCCGACGACTGGACGCTGGGCGCGACGCAGCTCGCGTGGCTCGAGGACACGCTGGCGAACGCCACCTCGAAATGGCGCTTTCTTTTCATCCACCACACGGTCGGCGGCAACGCCGGCAACGATGTCGACTCGGCCTATGGCCGCGGCGGCGGTCGCGCCGCCTACGTCGGCGAGCAGGCGGTCGTGCACGACCTCATGATGCGCCACGGCGTCCAGGTCTTCTTCTACGGGCATGACCACGTCTTCACGGACATGGTCGTGGACGGCATCCACTACACGCTGCCCGGCAGCGCCGGCGCGCCGTGGAAGTTCGATTCGAGCGAGACCGGCTACACCAACTACTGGCCGGATTCCGGATATGGACGAGTTTCCGTCAGCCCCGATGGCGTGACCGTCGATTTTGTGGCGATGGGTGGAACCGTTCTCGCCAGCTACGTGCTGCCGTGAGTCAGCTCGTGCATGCGGCCGTGAGCCAGAAATAGCGAAGATCGTTGACCTGTAGAAAGTCGGCCCTGCTACTGCTGTAAAGAACTAGCATTGCCGTTTTGACGCCACGCAACCTCGCGTAGCTCTTAAGGAGGAGACCCCCATGCGGCGTATCTCGAACCCGACTGTTCTGTGCGGCTGTCTGGTGCTGGCGCTGGGCTGCGCGGGTAACACCAACGTCGGCCCGGGCAGCGGCGGCAGCAACGGCACCTCGGGGACGACCGGCAGCGCGGGCACGACGGGCGTAGGCGGTGGCGCGGCGGGTGACCAGGGGAGCGGTGGATCGTCCAGCACGGCGGGCACCACCGGCGGCGGGGGCAACGTCGGCACCGGCACCGGCGGCAGCGCGGGCACGACCGGCGCGGGCGGCCGCGGCGGCGCGGTCGGCGGCGGCGGGCGTGGCGGCAACACCAGCACGGCGGGCACCACCGGCACGGCGGGCACCACCGGCACCGGCGGCTCGACCCAGTGCACGATCACGGCGACCACGACGATGAGCACGAAGATTCCGACGGTCGCCATCGTCACCTTCACGAGCTCGCTGTCGAGCATGACGTCGGCCAGCATCGACTTCGGCCTCACCACGTCGTACGGCATGACCGCGCCGGTCGATCTGACGCAGGCGAATTACCGGACGCTGCTGCTCGGCATGAAGGCGGCGAAGATGTACCACTACCGGGTCAACGCCACGAGCAGCGCGGGGACGTGCCAGAGCCAGGACTACACGATCACGACCGGCGCGCTGCTGGCCGGCTTGATGAAGCCGACGGTCACGCCGACGACCGCGACGGGCCTCTACGGCGGGTTCTTGATCACCGGCCAGTATCAGGGCAACCCGACGACCGCGTATATCCTGGACGCCGACGGCGATTACGTCTGGTGGTTCAGCATCGGCGGCGACGTCACCGGCGCGCGCATGGACTACGCCGGCACGCACATGTGGATCAACAGCGCCAACGTCCCCAGCGGCACCACGCGCGTTCACCGCGTTTCGATGGACGGCATGACGGACGAGGATCTCTCCAGCCAGTTCACCGGCCTCAACCACCAGCTGACCGTGCTGCCCGACGAGACGGTGGCGTTCTACGCGTACAACAACACGGCGGGCTGCGACGACATCAAGGAGCGCGCGCCGAACGGAACGGTCAAGACGATCGTCAATTCCGGGACGGCGCTCGGCGTCAGCGGCGG
>DATFXS010000414.1:0-9810 GCA_035315605.1 Polyangia bacterium | reverse complement strand
GGCGGAGGTTCGCGCTCTGTTCGGGGGCATGATGCCCAGCGTCCTCAAGCGGATCGCCTGCAGCCCTTGGGTCCGACGCACGTACCTCGATTTGATGCGCAGCCCGATCAACACGCTCACCAGCGCGGAGGTCGAGCTGGCCGGGCTGGTGACGTCGCAGGAGAACGCCTGCCGCTACTGCTATGGGACGGCGCGCGTGCGGATGAAGATGATGGGCTTCACCGACGAGATGGTCGACCGGATCGAGCGGAACGTGCAGCTTGTCGAGGCCGAGCCGCGCGAGCGCGAGCTGGTGCAATTCTGTCGGAACCTGGCCCGGTCGAAGCCTCGTCCCAGCCGCAAGGCGCGCGAGCAGATGCGCGCGGTTGGTTTCAGCGACGACCAGACGGCGGAGCTGGCTTTCGCCGTCGCCGCGATGGGTATGGGCAACCGGGTGTCGACGCTGCTGGCGGTTCCCCCCGAGCTCGGCATGGAAGCGGAGGGGAACAAGGTGAAGGGGATCTGGCAGAAGCTGTCGTCCTGGGTGCCAGGCAAGAAGCCGGTGCTGAAACTGCCGCCGGTCGATTATCCCCCGCCGACCTTCAAGGGTCCGTACGCGAGCCTGGTGCGCTCGCTCGAGGGATTGCCGGCATCGAGCACGCTGGAGGTGATCCTGAACGCCGCCTTCTCGTCGACGGTGTTGCCGCGCCGGACGCTGAGCCTGATCTTCGCGGTCATCGCGCACACGCTGGAATGCGAGCGCTGCGAGCGGACCGCAGGCGAGATGCTGGATGTCGAGGGATTCTCGCGCGACGATCTGGGCGAGGTGCTCGGTGCGCTGGCGTCGCCGCGCCTCACCGAGATGGAAGCGCTGCTGATTCCGTGGGCGCGCGACACGGTGTGGATGCCCGAGCAGCCCGCCCGTATCCAGGAGCGCACCCGCCCGTTGCTCGACGCCCTGGGCCCCGAGGTCCTGGTCGAGGCGGTGGGCGCCGCTGCGCTGGCCAACGGTTGCGTGCGGCTGACGATGCTGCAGGTATGACCGCTGCCCTCGCCATCGCGCTCGGCGGCGTTGTCGCCTTGCTCGCGGCGGCGGCCGTTTACCTGAGGAGGTTGCGCGCCGAGGTGGTGCGCCACCGGACCGCCCTGGCGCGATCGGTTGAACGACTCGAGCACCTGGAACAATCCTTCCAGCGCTTCGCCCCGCTGGACGTCGTCGAGCAGTTCGCGCAGGGGGCGAACGCGGCGGAGCCGACCCACCGCAAGGTCACGATCATGTTCGCCGACCTGAAGGGGTTCACGCCGCTGTCGGAGCGCATTCCGCCCGCCGAGATGGTGGAGATGCTGAACGGGTACTTCCGCGCCATGAACGGCGCGCTGGTGGCGCATCACGGGCACCTGTCGCGCCTGATGGGCGACGGGCTGATGGCGCTGTTCGGCGCGCTGGAGCACAACCCGTGGCAAACGGCGGACGCGGTGAAGGCCGCTCTCGCGATGCGCGCCGCGCTGGCGGCGTACAACCAGGAGATCGCGCGCCGCGGGCTCGCCAAGCTCGAGTTCGGCGTCGGCATCCACACCGGCGACGTGGTGGCCGGCGTGATGGGCAGCGATCGATTCATGGAGTTCACCGTGATCGGCGATCCGGTCAACATCGCGGCGCGCGTCGAGGCCCTGACCCGCGTCCACCAGGTCGACATCCTGGTGACCGAGGACGTGATGAAGACGCTCGACCCGCGCTTCGTCGCCCGCGCCATGCCGCCGGTCGCGGTCAAGGGCAAGACCGAGCCGATCGCCACCTTCGCGATCGAATCGTTCGACGCCGCCGTTCAGGAAGGCCGGCGCAGGGCGTAAGCGACGGCCTGATCGAAGTTCATCGCCAGGCCCTCGTCGAAGGCGCCCTGGTTCTCGGGCGTCGGTTCGAACACCCGCCCCTCGATGAAGTCGACCCTGGAGACCAGCTCGGCGCCCGTGAGGTGACGGAGCGCGGCGCTCGCGCCCGCCAGCCGGATCCCGCGGATCGGATCGGCTTCGGCGAACGCGAGCTGCGCCTGGTTGGCGAGCGCGATCGCCAGACCGCTCGGATCGCGGGCTTCGGCGAGGAGCGTCACCTGCTCGTCGAACACCGCGCGCGCGGCCGGCAAGTCGCCTGTCCGCACGCGCGAGACCCCTTCTGTGTGCAACGCCCAGGCGAGGCCGAAGTGATCGCCGATCGCGCGGAAGATCGGGATCGCCTCGCTCAGCGGAACCAGGGCCGCCGCGTAGTCCTTGCCCAGGTAGGTCACGGTGTTCGCCTGGGCCCACAGGCAACGTGCGATGGCGCCGCGATCGCCCACCTCGCGGGCGAGAGCCAGCGCCTCGCCGATCCGGGCTTCGGCCGTCGCCGTCCGATCCTCGATGCTCCGGTCCACCTGGGCCCACACGGGGATGAACGACGCGTTGTAGAGCGCGTTCGAGATGCGCGCCTTGTCGCCGATTGTGCGCGCGAGCGCCAGCGCTTCGTCGTAGCACGCGACCGTGGTCTGCATATCGGCGAGCCAGTAGGCGAGGCCCCCCGCGGCCTCGAGGGCGCGCTCGCGCTCGGCGGGGTGGGCGCGCGACGCGGGATCATCGAGGACGCGACGGACCCGCTGCATCCCCTCGTGCAGGTGGCCGCGAATGTGCCAGAAGCGCCAGAGCGCGGCCGCCAGGCGCAGCGCCTCGACGATGCGGCCCGTGCCGACGCAGAAGTCGAACGCCGCGCGCAGGTTGTCGTGCTCGCGTTCGAGGCGGCTTAGCCAGTCGCGCCGCTCGACGCGCAGGATGTGTGGTGACGCCTCCTCAGCCAGCGCCAGGAAGCGGGCGGCGTGACGGGCGCGGATCGCCTCCGCGTCGGGGCTGGCCGCCAGCTGCTCGAGCGCGAATTCGCGGATCGTCTCCAGCATGATGGCGCGCGCCCCGGTGCCGTGCTGCTCCTGCCGGACCAGGCTCTGGTCGACGAGCGCCTCCAGTCCCTGCAGCACGTCGATCCCCAGGTCGTCGCTGCAACAGATCATCTCGACGTCCTCCAGCTCGCCGCCCCCCGCGAACACCGCCAGGCGCGCGAACAGCCGGCGCCCCGGCTCGTCCAGCAGATCGTGGCTCCAGGCGATCGCGCCGCGCAACGTCTTCTGGCGGTCGGGCAGATCGCGCGCGCCCGACTGCAACAGACCGAGGCGGTTCTGCAGGCGCGTCAGGATCGCCGCAGGCGGCAACAGCCTGACGCGCGCCGCGGCCAGCTCGATCGCCAGCGGCAGCCCGTCGAGCCGCGCGCAGATCTCGGCGACGGCGGGGGCATTTTCGTTGGTGACTTCGAAGCCCGGCTTGACCGCCACGGCGCGCTCGATGAACAGCCGCACCGCCTCGTACTGCGAGACGCGTTCGGCCGGGGCGCCCGGATCGGGAAGCGCCAGCGGCGGCACCGGCATCTCCTGCTCGCCCGAGATGCGCAACGGTCCGCGCGACGACGCGATCACCTTCAGATCCGGGCAGGCGCGGATCAGATCGGCCACCAGCGTCGCGGCGCCCAGCACCTGCTCGAAGTTGTCCATGACCAGCAGCGCCTTCCGATCGCGCAGGTGCTGCACCAGCCGCTCGCGCGGCGGCCTCTGACCGGTCTCGAGGTGAAGTGCGTCGACGATGGCCGGTGCGACCAGCTCGGGATCGGCGATCGGCGCCAGCGGCACGAAGGTGACGCCACCTGGAAACCCGTGCGCCACCTGGGCCGCGATCTGCAGCGAAAGGCGGGTCTTGCCCGTGCCGCCCGGGCCGGTCAGCGTCAGCACGCGCGCGTTGCCGAACAGCTTCACGCCCTCGGCGATCTCGCGCTCGCGTCCGACGAAGCTGGTCACCTGCATCGGCAGGTTGTTGGGGACGGCGTCGAGGCTCCGGATGGGCGGGAAGTCCGCGGGCAACCCTTCGATGACCAGCTGGAGCACGCGCTCCGGGCGACCGAGGTCCTTGAAGCGATGCTCGCCGAGATCGCGGATGGCGACGCCCGTGGGCAGCGCGTCGCGCACGAACAGGTTCACCTGCTCGGACAGCAGCACCTGGCCGCCGTGGCCGGCGCTGGCGATGCGGGCGGCGCGGTGCACGTCGTACCCGACGTAGTCGGCGCCCGTGGCCGTCGACCCGAGCCGCGCCTCGCCGGTATGCAGGCCCATGCGCACGCGAATCGGCTTCGGTGCGGGGAAGACGTGGGTCGCCAGCGCGCGCTGCGCCGCAACCACGGCGGCGACGGCGGAGGTGGCGCGCTCGAACACGTAAAAGAAGCTGTCGCCCTCCATGCGCACCCGGTGTCCCCCGTCGGCGTCGAACGCGCCGGCCACCAGGCGGGCGTGGTCCTCGAGCACGTTGTTGAAGCCCGCCTCGCCGATCTCCTTGACCAGGCGGGTGGAGCCCTCGATGTCCGTGAACACGAACGTCAGCGTGCCCGCGGGCAGCACCGGCTTCGTGCCGTCCGCGCTCATGCGTCCACCGCGGGCGCGGCCGTCGCCGGCGCGCCGAAACGATCGCTCTCCGGATCCGCGCGGCGCGCCAGCGCCAGCAGCGGGATGCCGAGGATCAGGAACGCGCCCGCCGCCACCCAGGCGCGGCCGATTCCCTGCTTGCGCGCCAGGTAACCCCAGCCCGACTGCCCGACGCCCGACCCCAGCTCGGAGAACAGCGAGTCGACCGACAGGATCGTCGCGCGTTGCGATGACGGGATGTGGTGGTTGATCAGCCCCTGGCGGATCGGTGACGCGATCCCGCCGACGAAGTTGCTGATCAGGTAAAGCCCGACGGCGGCCGAGAAGCTGGTGGCCATGCCGGCCAGCACGATCGTCACCGCGCGGACGGCGACGGACGCGATCAAGACACCGCTGCGGGTCCGGATGAAATTCGTCACGCGCGACATCACCAGGTTGCCGGCGATCGAGGCGGCGCCGACCAGAGCGGCGACGACGCCGTTGACCCACACCGCCTCCTTGCCCAGCAGGTCCAGGAAGTAGCGCTGCCAGCTGTAGAAGCCGAACATCATGAACGTGTTGGCCACGGCGGCCGCGAAGATCAGCGGCCGCACGACGGGATGGCGAAGACCGTGCTTCACGCCCCCGACGAAGATCGCCTTCATCTCGGCGGGCAGCGTCGCGAGGTGCAGCGCGCGCTTTTCGTACCCGAGCTCCTCGATCCGGGTCCAGGCGATCCAGATGATCGGCACCAGCAGCGCCGCCCGCACCACGTACGGCACGCGCAGGTCCAGCTGGCCGAGCAGGCCGCCCACCGTCGTTCCGACCAGCATCGCGACGCCGTAAGCGACCTGCGACTTCGCGAACACGTCCTCGATCGGCTGGTCGTAACCGACGTGCTTGAGCGCGTCGACCAGCCACGCCTCGGCGGCGCCGCTCCAGAACGTGAAGCCCAGGCCCAGCGCGACGGACACCAGGACGAACGACCAGAAGCCGAGGCCGACGGCCGGCAACGCGACATAAGCCAGCGTCGAGCCGAGCAGGGTGATCAGACAGAACAGCAGCGAGATCCGGCGCCCCAGCGTATCGGCGACGACGCCGGTCGGCACCTCGAAGAAGAACTCGGCGAAGCTGAACGCCGCGTTCACCAGCATGACGTGAAAGATGTCGAGGCCGGCTTTCAGCAGGAACAGCGTGTTGACGCCCCAGATCAGGGCGAGCGCGCTGTTGAACAGGCCGGTGAGCGTCAGGTACGTGCGGATGATGCGCTGCGCTTTGTCGTTCAAGCGCGACGACTCTATCAGAACGCTACCCCGTCCCGAGCAGACGCAGCCAGGTGGCGCGCATGCACCGGTCCATGACCACGGTCAGCCCGGCCGCCCGCGCCCGCTCGGCGGCCTCGAGGTTGATGATCCCCTCCTGCATCCAGACCGTGCGGGCGCCGATCTCGATCGCCTGCTCGACGACGGGCGGCACCGCCTCGGCGCCCAGGAACACCAGCACCGCGTCGACGGGGTCGGGGACCGCGCGCAGCTCGGGATAGGCCTTCTCGCCCAGCGCCTCGGTCAGCCGTGGGTTCACGGGGATCACCCGGTAGCCGTGCTTCTTGAGGAACGCCGGCACCTGGTGGGCGGGCCGATCCGCCTTGTCGGTCAGGCCGACCACCGCGATCGTGCGGACGCCGTTCAGGATGTTCTTCAGCTCGGCGTCGCTCGGCGGCGGCACCGCCTGCAGCGGCACCGATTTCGCGGCGTCGGCAGTGGCGTTGATCGGCAGCTTGACGGTGAACGTCGTCTCGCCCGGCCGCGAGCTGACCCGCAGGTCGCCGCGGTGGCGGTGCACGACGATCCGGTAGCTGATGTCCAGGCCCAGGCCCGTCCCCTTTCCGGGCGGCTTGGTCGTGAAGAAGGCCTCGAAGATCCGGTCCTGCAGCTCGGCCGGGATGCCCGGGCCGTTGTCGCGGATCTCGACGACGACGAAGTCCCCTTCGCGGCGGGTGCGGATGGTGATCTCGGCGCTGCCGTCCTTGATTCGATCGGCGAGAGCGTCGGCGGCGTTGTCGAGGATGTTCGTCCAGACCTGGTTGAGCTCGCTGCCCCACGCCGAGATGCGCGGCAGATCGGGCGCGAAGGCGCGCACGACGTGAATCCCGGCCTTCAGCTTGTGGCGCAGGATCACCAGCGTGCTGTCGATCCCCTCGTGGACGTCCACCTCCTGCACGGGCGCCTGGTCCAGGTACGCGTAGCCCTTGAGGGCTTTGACGATCTCGGCGATCCGCCCGGCGCCCTGGGTGATTTCGGTCAGACGGTTCCAGACCAGGTGCGTCGTCGCCAGCCAGCGCAAGACCGTCGCCAGATTGCCGGCGCCGGCCTCCGCCGCCAGCCGATCCAGCCGGGCGATGTCGTAGCCCAGCGTCACCAGCGTCGGCGCCAGCCCGCCCGCGTCGGCCACCGCGCGTGCATCCAGCCACGCCTCGATCTCCTCCTCGCGATCGCCGCGCGTGACGGCGTCCAGATCGGCGGCCGGGGCCGTGGTCGCCCGTAGCTCCCGCCGCAGCGCTTCGATCGCGGCGCCGAACGTCGCCTCGGTCAGCGGCGCCAGCGCGCGCTCGGCCGCCATCAGATCCTCCAGGGCCTCGGCGAGCTGGACCGCGCCGCGCTGGACGGCGGCGGCCGGGTTGTTGAGCTCGTGTGCGACGCCGGCCGTGAGCGTCCCGAGCTGCGCCATCTTCTCCGACTGGCGCAGCATCACCCCGGTCGCGCGCCAGCGCGCCAGCACCGTGTGAAACATGATCCGCGCCGCGGAGGCGCTGCCCTGGACCAGCTCGTCGAGCAGCGTCTTGTGGATCGCGAGCAGCTTGCAGCCGCCGCGGGCCCGGGCCGTGGCGCTGCGCGGGGCCATCTCGAGCAGCGCGGCCTCGCCGATCACGTCGCCGGCGGTCCGCACCGCCAGCAGGACGTCGCGCCCCGACGACTCCTTGACGATCTCGATCTCGCCCTCGGCGATGACGTACGCCTCCTCGCCCGGATCGCCCTCGGCGAACAGCGTCTCGCCCGGCGCCAGGTTCACCTCCTTGATCATCGAGCACAGGTGCCGCAGGTCCGCGTCGGGCAGCTCCGCGAACAGCGGCACCTTGCGGAGAAAGTCGGCGTACCCCATCGCCTCAGACCATCTTCAGGTACTGGTGGATCAGCTGGACCGCCACGGCGCCCTCGCCGACGGCGGCCGCCACCCGCTTGGACGAGCCGTGGCGCACGTCGCCGGCCGCGAAGATCCCGGGAACGCAGGTCTCGAGCAACGCGGGCAGCCGCCCGGCCGGCCAGTTCGACGGCGGCTTGCCGTCGGTCAGCAGATCGAGCCCGGTCAGGATGAAACCGCCCGGATCGCGCGTCAGCACGCCCTCGCAGAATTCGGTGCGCGGGCGGGCGCCGATGAACACGAACACCGCCGCCGCCGCGATCTCTCGCGTCGCGCCGTCGGGGCCGGTGCGCACCACGACGCCCTCGAGCCGGTCGGTCCCCTTGACCTCCAGCACCTCGGTCTCGGGCATGACCGTGATGTTGGGCGTCGCCTCGATCTGCGCGATCAAATATTGCGACATCGACTCGGCCAGCGACTTCCCCCGCACCAGGATCGTCACGCTGCGCGCGTAGTGCGAGAAGAACATCGCCCCCTGGCCCGCCGAGTTCGCGCCGCCGACGACCAGCACGTCGCGATCGCGGTAGTGGGCCGCCTCGGTCAGCGCGGCGCCGTAGTAGAGGCCGGCGCCGGTGACCTGCTCGGCGCCCGGCACCTCCAGCCTGCGCACCGACACGCCCGGCGCCACGACGACCGCGTAGCAATTGAGCTCGGTGCCGTCGCCGAGAACGACGGTCCGATACGGATCGGCGACGCGCAGGGTGGTCACCTCCTGCGCCGCCAGCAGCTCGGCGCCGAAGCGGCGCGCCTGCGCCGTGGCCCGTTCGGCCAGATCCGATCCGGTGAGGCCGCTCGGGAAGCCGAGGTAGTTCTCGATGCGCGAGCTGGTGCCGGCCTGACCGCCCGTCGCCTCGCGCTCGATGAGGACGGTCTTGAGCCCCTCGGAGGCGCCGTAGACGGCGGCCGCCAGCCCGGCCGGCCCGCCGCCGATCACGACCAGGTCATAGAACTTCTGCGCGGCCTGTGTCTGCAGGCCGACCTTCTCCGCGATCTCCCGGCGCGACGGCGCCGACAGCACCGCGCCGTCGGGAAAGAACAGGAGCGGCAGCTTGCGCGCCTCGGCGGGGATGCTCTCGGCCAGCGCGCGCGCCTCGGGCTCGCGGTCCAGATCCAGCCAGCGGTAGGGGATCCGGTTGCGCGCCAGGAAGTCCTTGGTCTCGTGGCTGGTCGACGACCACAGCGTGCCGACCACGCGGATGCCGTCCCATGGCGCGCGCACGACCCGCGCCCACGCCTCGAGCAGCTCGTCGATCACGGGATAGAGCTTCTGCTCGGGCGGATGCCACGGCTTCATCAGGTAGTGGTCCAGCGCCACGTTGTTGATGCTGGCGATCGCCGCCTCCGTGTCGGCGTAGGCCGTCAGCAGCACCTTCTTGGCATCGGGGTGAATCTTGCGCGCCTCGGTCAGGAACTCGATGCCGGTCATCACCGGCATGCGCTGATCGACCAGGAACAGCGCCACCAGATCGCCGCGGTGCCGCAGCTTGCGGACGGCGTCCAGCGCCTCGGCGCCCGACGCGGCCGTCATGATCCGATAGTCGCCGCGGAACCGGCGGCGGAGATCCAGCGCGACGGCGTTCAGCACCTGCGGCTCGTCGTCGACGGCCAGGATGACGGGCTTGCGCCCGCCGGCTGCCACCGACACTTTCGAAAATTCGCCCGTATCCGTCACGCCAGGCCTTGCATCTGAAGCGAATGAACGGGATACCGCGCCGCGCGCCCGGCGGTCAATCTGGTAGAGTGCAGCCCCCATGACCGAGGATGCCGCCGCCGTCGCTCGCCGCCGCATCGCCGCCCTGGGGCCGACCGGCTGGGGGCGAAGCGCCCTCTCGGATGCGGACATCGACGCGCTGGTTCGCGCGGCGCCGCCCGTCGAGCTGGCGGCGGGGGACGTCCTGGCCCGCGAGGGGGAGCCGGCCGACCGAGCGTTTTTCCTGCTGGCGGGACGGCTGCGCGCGTCGGTGACGCTGGGTCCCGACAAGGAGCGGACGGTCAACGAGATCGCAGCGGGCGAGGTGACGGGCGAATCGGCGCTGTTCCTGACGGGCGGGCGCCGATCGGCGACGCTGACGGCGCTGGAGCCGTCGACCGCGCTGGTGCTGCGGCGGGAGCTGTTTTTGCCGGGTGCGCCCAACCTGGCGCTGGTCGCGCTGGAGTCGCACATCCTGGC
>DATFXS010000413.1:0-5839 GCA_035315605.1 Polyangia bacterium | reverse complement strand
CCCGCCGCCCCTGACGCGCCAGCGCTGCCGCTCGTCCCACCGGCGCTGCCCGCAGTTCCCCCGGCTCCGGCGCCGGCCGTGCCGCCGCCGCGTCCGCCCACGGTGGCCGTTCCGCCCTGCCCCGCGGTTCCCGTCGTGCCCGCCGATCCCGCCGAGCCGCCGGCACCGGATCCCGCGCTGCCGCCGGTGCCTGACGCGCCCGCCGCATTACCGCCGGCCCCGGTCGTTCCGGCCGTGCCCGGACCGCTGGTGCCGGCGCTGCCCGATCCGCCACTCCCACCCGACGAACAGGCCAGCGCGAGCAGACAGGCGGCGGTCAAACCGACCGGCCGCAAGTTCCCGAATTTAAAAGAACGCATGTGCACTAGAGTTCCCGCTCGCGCGGAAAAAGATCACTGGAGGCGGTATCCTGGCAGACGCGTCATGCGGGTCACCCCAAAAATCGCGGCAAGCGTGGTCGCGGCGGCGCTGATGTCGCCGGCGCTGGCGGCGGCGGCTCCGGCTCCCGCGGGCACCGGTCTCGAGATCGGCGCCCGCATCGGCTACGGCGTCGCCGGGGGCAGCCTGGGCGCGCCGCCGAACGGCACCGACAACGACGTCGGGAATTTCGTCAGCGGTCAGGTGCCACTCTGGCTGGACGCGGGATATCGCTTCACCGATGCGTTTTATCTCGGTGGCTTCTTCCAGTACGGATTCGGCACCGTCAATCAGGACCAGCAGAATGGTTGCCGCAACGCCAACGTCGACTGCGGGGCGTCCGACACCCGACTGGGCGTGATGGGCCGTTACCGCCTGCCCCCCATCATGCCGGCAGAGCCATGGCTGGGGCTGGGCATCGGCTACGAGTGGGGCACGTTCTCCGTGCATCAGTCGATCGTCGGCAGCACCAACACCGACTCGACCTGGTCGGGCATCGAGATCGCCAACCTGCAAGCGGGCGCCGACTTCCGCGTCGCGCAGAAGATCGCGATCGGGCCGTTCGTCAGCTTCTCGCTCGGGCAGTTCCAGAGCACGTCCACCACGACCACCAACGGCAACACCACCACCACGACCGATCAGGATCTGGCCAAGAAGTCACTCCACGAATGGTTCCTGATCGGCGCGCGCTTCGCCTTCATGCCCTGACGGCCGCGCCGCCGCCTACGACACGTTGAACGTCGTCAGGCTCTTCGGCCAGAGGATGTTGTACCCGTCGCGGGTGATCGCGCGGAAGGCGATCCGGATGTCGATCCACGCGCGTCGCCTCTCGAGCAGCGTTTTCACCGCCGCGAAGGTCGCGTCGGGATCGTCGGTCAGGATGAAGATGTTCATCTCGCCCTGACCGGCGTCGTGGCCGTCGACGTCGCCGTGGTCCAGGTTTTCGATCAGGAAGTCCTCGATCTCGATCAGCTCGTCGTAGTCGTCGACCGAGGAGGCGGGCCACTGCAGGACCAGCTGGTGCTGCACCGCTTCCGGCACGCGGCCGCCGCCGCTGCCCCGCTCCCACGTCGCGAGCAGACCCTCGTGGATGCCTTCGTCGACGTCGCCGTCGACGATCTCGCCGACCATGTCGTCGTCCAGCTGCACCTCGAATTCGATGTGGCGCGAGAACGACAGCCGGGCGAGGCCCTTGATCAAGACGTTCAGGTCCGTCACCGGTACGCCCTGGTCCTTGCCGTTCAGGCTCAACGGAAGCATCAGGCCGACCGTGCGCACGGGCTCGTCCTCCGGCCGCGTGCCGGAGGCGTCGTCTGTCTCGTCGACGAAATACGGCGCTTCGAATCGCCAGGTATGCCCGTCCCGCAATTCGACGCCGAGATCACGCACGGCGATCGCGTCGTCGTCGTCGAAGTCCGCGCTCAGGTACGCGAGGAGCTCGTGTGGCGGCATGAGTCAGCCCTCGCCGGTGCGGCGGACGGAGACGGCCAGGCGGGCGACGCTGCGGATCACGTGGGGGACGCGCGCGATCAGACGGATCGAGGGCGGCCGCTTCTCGCGGACGGCGAACGGGATCTCGACGACCTTCTTGCCTTCGCGATGCGCGCGGATGACGAACTCGCTGGCGAACACGTCGCGATCCAGCATGCAGCGCCGCGCCGTGTCCAGCAGCGCCTCGCGCCGGAAGGCCTTCAGGCCGTGGGTGTCCGTCCCCGGGTAGTGGCAGACCGCGCGCAGCATCCCGTTGTAGATGCGCGTCGCCGCTCGCCGGAACAGCGGGCGCTGGTCGTTCGACCCGACCATCGCCTTGGACCCGACGACCAGGTCGGTGTCGCTCCGTTCCAAAAGCGCCATCGCGCGCGCGTAGAACTCGGTGTCCAGCAGATCGATCTCGTCGCAGATCACGAACCGGCCCCGCGCCTCCAGGATCCCTTGCCGCATCGCCAGGCCATAGTTCGGCTCGCCCACCGACAGCATGCGCACCTGCGTGTGCTCCGCCTCCAGCTCCTTGCCGATCTCGACTGTCCGATCGCGCGAGCCGTTCTCGCACAGCAGAAGCTCGTAGCTCCAGCCGAAGCGGCGCAGCTTCTGTTCCAGCTCCAGCACCGACCCGTGCAGGATCCCCTCCTCGTTGTAGACGGGGATGACGATCGACACGTGGGGCGCCGCGGCCGGTCCGCTCACGGCGCCGTCCCCGCGTCGATCACGCTGGCCACCTCGCGCCCCGCCAGCACGCAGTCCTCCATGGCGTTGTAGGTCCAGGCGCCGTAACGGCCGCGCGGAAAGATCGCGTTCTTTTCCAGGAACGTGAAGATGACGCGCGTCGCCTCGTAGTAGTGCTGGTCGAACACGACGTAGGCGTACTCGATCTCCTTCGGCTCCGCGAACACGACGTCGTCCGCGTGGCCCAGCGCGCCCGCCGCCACCAGCGCCGCCGCCGTGTCGCGCACGACGGCGTCGGGGATCGGGCCGCGGTCGGCCATCTCGACGCAGATCGACGAGCAGCCGGGCGGCGCCATGCTGGGCATCGCGGTGGAAAAAACGTTCACGCGGTAGAACGGATAACGCTTCTCGGGGACGTAGATCCAGTGCCAGTCTGCGGGCGGCTGTCCGCGCGCGCCGATGTTCAGGTAGCGCAGCGTCGTGCAGCGGAGGCGGGCGGCCTGCGCCTCGATCTCGGGCGGCAAGTCGACCATCCGCTTCAACAATTCGGGCAGCGGCAGCGTCGCCACCAGCGCCCGGTACTTGAAGCGCTCGCCGCCGACGGTCACCTCGCGCTGGCGCCAGTCGACCGCGTCGGGGCTGGCGCCCGTCTGCACCCGCCCGCCGTCGACCCGGGTCAGAAGCGCCCGCGTGAACGTCTCGATCCCGCCCGACTTCGGGTAGAGGAAGCTCTGGTTGTAGCCCATCTCCGGCGGCCCCGCCCCGACCGCCCCCGCGATCACCTGTTCCAGGTCGGGCAGCGGCACGAAGCGGGAGCACCAGGCGGCGGTGATCTCGCGCGGGTGGACGCCCCAGATCTTCTCGTTGTACGGGATCATGAAGTGCTTCGAGATCCCGGCGCCGAAGTGCCGCAGGCAGTACTCCTCGAAGTTGTCGGGCGGCGGTCCGTCCTCGGCGTGCGCCAGCTTGGCATCCATGACGCCCAGCAGGCATTCCTTGATCACCTCGGGCGGCAGGCCGTGCAGGTTCGCCTGGTAGGGGTAGCGCGTCAGCACGCCGTGGGAGAAAATTCGAGCCCTGCGCGCGATCGGCACCATCTGTCCGGGCAACAACTCGTCGACCATCTGCTTGATGCCGGGGTCGCGGAGGTGCAGCCAGTGCCCGGTCTTGTCGAAGCGAAACCCGTCGCGCTCGTCGGTGCGCGCGTGGCCGCCCAGGCGCGCCTCGCGCTCGAACAGCATCCAGGGCGCGCGCAGGTGCGCCGCCGTCGAGATGCCGGTCAGCCCGCCGCCCAGGATGACGACCGGGGGTGCGTTCTCGTTCACGTCGACCTTCACGCGGGTTGATACCTTCCCACGCCGGGACCCGGCGAGCAAAACGCGCCCATGAGCCCCGCGCACCGCCGCCCGACCATGATGAACTTCGCGGAGCGGTCGCGCGAGCTCGACCACGAGCACCGCAAGCGGCTGCGCGGGGCGCTGCCCCTGACGCTGTCGATGCGTTATCTGGCGAGCGTGCTCGGGCGGCTCCGCCACGGCACGGCGCCGGTGCGCGCGGCGTCGGCGCCGCGGCCGCCCGAGGGGACGGTCGCGATCACCTTCGTCGGCCACGCGACGGTGATGATCACGACGCCCCGGAGCCGCATCCTGATCGACCCGCTGCTCGAGAACAGCCTGCTCGGCGTCCGCCGCACCAAGGCCGCCGGCATCGCCCCCGAAGACGTGACGGACGTCGACCTGGTGCTGGTGACGCACGCCCACCGCGATCACCTGTCGCGGCGGAGCCTGGCGCGCGTTCGCGGCTCGGCGCCCGTCATCGTCCCGCCCCACTGCGAGCACCTGGTGCGCCGGGCCGGACCGCTGAAGGTGGAAGAGCTGGAGCCGGGGCGCGGCTACCGATCGTCCGACGTCGAGGTGACCGCCGTGCCCGTGCGGCATTCGGGCGCGCGCGGGTTCGGCGATTCCGCCCACGGCGGCGCCTGCGGCTACGTCGTGCGGACGCCCCGGCATTCGATCTACGTCGCGGGCGACACCGGCTACTTCTCGGGCTTCGTCGAGATCGGGCGGCGGTTCCGGCCGGACATCGCCCTGCTGCCGATCTCCGGCTACGAACCGGCAGCCTTCCGCGAGGAGCACATGTCCCCGCTCGACGCCGTGTACGCGTTCGAGGATCTCGGCGCGCGCGTGATGATCCCGACCAGCTACGGATCGTTCCCGCTCAGCTACGAGCCGCTCGGCGCGCCGCTGGAGTGGCTGCGCGAGATCATGCGCGCGCGCGGCATCCCCGTGTGCGGGGCGCAGGCGCAGGGCCCCGGGCACTCGCCCTGCGTCGCCATCCTGGATCACGGCGAAACCGTCCGCTTCGGCAAGCAGGGCGGGTAGCGTCCCTTCGGCCCCTTCGGCCCTTGACCGCCGACGACGGGAGGGCAAAACTGCGCCTCTTCCATCCATGCGGAGGTCACGATGACGAGGCGAACACTGGCGCAGGTGGCGGCGATGGCAGGGGTGCTCGCCGGGTGCGGCAGCGGCGGCGGCAGCAAACCGGTGACCGAGGCGGACTTCTGCGCGCAGAAGGCGGACGCGGAGTGTGTCGTCAGCGACAAGTGCCTCACCGACAAGAACGCTTGCAAGAGTCAGCGGACGACGGCCTGCACGATGTTCGCGGCGGCTGCCAAGGCGAGCGGCACACGGTTCTTCGTGCCGGGCAACGTCAGCGACTGCGTCAACAAGACCAAGTCCGCTTACGCGAAGTCGACGATCACGCCGACCGACATGGCGACGATGAACGACGCCTGCAACTATGTCTTCCAGGGCACCGCCAAGAAGACGGAGGCTTGCACCATCAAGTTCGACTGCGCCGACCGGAACCAGATCTGCGACAAGGGCCTCTGCGCCCCCAAAGTGACAAAGAACATGGGCGATCTGTGCGGCAATCCGGGCGAGGTCTGCAGCACCGGTTCGTTCTGTATGATGAGCGGCGCCACGTACAACTGCGTCGCCAAGGTGTCGAGCGGGATGACGTGCGATGCCACCACGCCGCCCTGCCTCGAGAACCTGCGCTGCTCCGCCAGCTCGTGCACGGACCGGGTCGCGCTGGCGGGCG
Source organism: Polyangia bacterium (assembly GCA_035315605.1). Classification (GTDB taxonomy): domain Bacteria; phylum Myxococcota_A; class Polyangia; order Fen-1088; family Fen-1088; genus JADGRB01. Next base: position 157 of record DATFXS010000413.1, on the reverse strand, counting down.
CCTGCACCAGCGACGATGATTGCGTCTCCACGGCGCCCTACTGCGATCCCTACGCGGGCGGCAAGTGCGATCAGGGCCTGTCGTTCGCGTCGGGCTCGGCGTCGTGCAACGACTACGGCGGCACCGGTACCACCACCGGGACCGGCGGCAGCGGCGG
>DATFXS010000412.1:0-3934 GCA_035315605.1 Polyangia bacterium | reverse complement strand
CCACCGCCGGTAGCTCGAGGACGGCGGTCAGCGCCGGCCAGTCGCGGAACAGACCGGCGAGCGGGCGGCCCGGCCAGGCGGCGGCGGGGCTGCCGGCCGCGGCGCCGAACGGCGACGGCGGACCGCCGCCCGCGAGCTCCGCCAGCGCCGCGTCGCTGAGCGCGCGCGGCACGATGCCATCGAAGCGCATGGCGCCGTCGGTGATGAACCCGGCGACCTGCAGACTGGTCAGCTTGTGGCCGTGCGCCATCGCCGGGCCCACTAGTCCTGCACCATCTTCTCGAGCACGAATTCGTATTCGAGGAAGGCGGTGTCGTGCTCGGCGCCGCGCGCCGGCCCGCGCAGCTGCGGCAGCTGAATCACGCGCCAGCCGTCGCGCATGGCGGCGAGCACGGACGGGTAGGGCGGCTCCTCGGCGTCCCCCGCCATGTGCTTTTCGCGGCCTGTGCCGTCGAACAGCGACCACGCTCCGACGGGGCTGTCGGGGCTGGAGCTGGCGGCATACAAGATGAGGAGCTGCTGCTTCGCCACGTCTTCAGTGTGACACGAGATCCCGCGTCGATCGGAGCGCGACCGTGACCGCCGGCGGACGTCATGGTGGTAGTGTCTTTCCCTGGAGCGATGCGGCCGGCCATGTTCATGGTGCTGTGCGTGGCCGCCGTCAGCGGCTGCCACGGCGCGCAGATCCAAGAAAGCGGGACGGGCGGCGCGTCCGGCGGCGGCGGGCTCGCCGGCAGCCTGGGCGTGGGCGGCAACGGGGGCGGCACCGGCGGGACCGCCTCCGGCACCGCCGGCAGCGGCGCGCCGCCGAAGACGCTGATGGTCGTCCCGGGAACGGGCACGCCTGGAATCGCGTACGCCCGGATGACCGCGCTGGAAGGCGGGACGGCGTATCCGGTGGTGCTCGACATTTACGACGGCCCGAACGCGCTGGCGCCGCTGGTCGTCACCAAGGCGGTGCAGCTCTCGGACGGGGCCGCGACGACGTTGTCGACGACCAGCGAAGCCGTCTCGCTGCTGTCCGGTGAATCGTCGCCCGTCGCGATCGACGCGACGTACGTCTACTGGTTCTCCCGCACCATCGGTGACTCCGCCTTGCTGTGGCTGCGGCGGGCGCCGAAGCTGGGCGGCACGCGCGAGGACATCACCGGCATCGACAACACGGTCACCGGCGCGCCCGCCAGCCCGGTGGTGATGGCCACGGGCGGCGGCTATGTCTACTGGGCCTCGACCGGCAACGGCATCTTCAGATGCCCGGCGTCGGTCGGCTGCGGAACCGGGCCCGAGCTGGTCGCGCCGACGACAGATACCGTGATGGCGCTGGTCGTGCACACCGATTGGCTGTACTGGGCCAGCGCCACGACCGGCAAGGTCTGGCGCCACGGTCTGACGACGCCCGGCGACCAGATGGTCGACGGTGGACCGACGGTCGGGCCGGCCATGACCTGCGACCTCGCGGTCTCGGCCGACGACACCGAGCTCTGGTCGATCCAGTGCCTTTACCCGTACGAGGTGCGGCGCGTGAACGTGACGGTCATGTCGGGCACGACGATCGCGAACGCGCCGAACGAGACCATCGATCAAAACGCCGCCGGATCGCTGGCGCTCGGCGCCGACACGGTCTACTTCATCGGGTCCGACCACGTCTTCTCGGTTCCGCGTACGACGACGCCCACGGCGCCGCAGCTGCTGGCCAACCTGATGACCGCGTCGGGTGTGCTCGCCGACGGCGTCATCGGCATCGACGATCAGGACGTCTACTTCAAGGGCAGCAGCAGCGGCGGCACCACCGGCAACGGGCGGGCCGGCTACGTGCTGCGCATGGCGCGGTGACCGTGCCTCGGTTCAGCGTCGTGCGCCCGGTGATTCTGCCGATCTTGCTGGCGCTGGCCAGCGCGTCGGGATGTCACGGCGCGAAGATCTACGAGGTCGGCATGGGCGGGACGACGGGCACGGGCGGCGGTGGCGGCACGATCGGTCCGGGGGGCGGCGGCACCAGCGCCAGCGGCTCCGGCTCGGGCGGCGGCGGCTCGGGCACCGGCGGCGCCGCGTCGTCCAAGACGCTGGTCGTGGTCCCGGGGACCGGATCGAGCGGCGTCGCGTATTCGCGCATGACGACGCTGGAGAACGGCATCGCCTACGCAGCGGTGCTGGATACGGCCGACGGGCCGAACGCGGGATCGACGCCGCTGGTGGTCGTCAAGGCGATCACGCTCGCGAGCGGCAGCGCGACCACGCTGTCGACCGACACGGAGATCGCGTCGCTGTTCAGCGACGACCGCGCGCCGGTCGCCGTCGACGGGACATACGCCTACTGGTTCTCGCGCACCTACGGCGAGACCGAGAATTATCTCCACCTCCGTCGCGCACCGAAGATGGGCGGCACGCGCGACGACGTCTTTGCCATCGACGACGCGGTCGCGGCTGCGCCCGGAAAGCCGACGGCGATCGCGACTGGCGGGGGCTACGTTTACTGGGCGTCGAACGGCAACGGTATCTTCCGGTGCCTCGTGTCGCCGGCCTGCCAGAATGGGCCCGAGCCCGTCGTGCCGACGACGGACTACATCGTCTCGTTCATCGTCCGCGGCGACTGGCTCTACTGGGCCAGCGCCAGCAACGGCAAGGTCTGGCGCCATGGCCTGACCGCGCCCGGCGACGTGATGCTGGACGGCGGGCCGACGCTCGGCGACAACCACGCCACCTGCGACATCGCCGTCTCCGCCGACGACACCGAGCTCTGGTCGGTCCAGTGTCTCTATCCGTACGAGCTCCGCCGCGTGAACGTCGCGGCGATGACGGGCACCACCATCGCGAGCGCTCCGAACGAGACCAGCAATCAGGGCTCGGTCGGCTCGCTGGGGCTGGGGACCACGACCGTCTACTTCGTCGGGTCGGACCACGTCTTTTCAGTGCCGCGATCGATCAACGCGGCGACGGCTCAGATGCTGGCCAGCCTGACGACGGCGTCGGGCGTGCTCGCCGACGGCATCATCGGCGTCGACGATCAGTACGTATACTTCCGGGGAAGCACCGCCGGCGTGACCGCCGATCCTCACGCCGGTTATGTGTTGCGCATGGCGCGCTGACGCCGCGGCTATTGAATCGCGGCCATCTTCGAGAAGCGGGGGCTGGCGCAGACGTCGCGGTCGGTGACGAACGTCATGTTGCCGCTCGTGGGATCGACGCTGAACACCGCCACCGTGTTCGAGTTCTGGTTTCCGACGACCAGCAGCTTGCGGTCCTTCGACAGGCTGAACTGGCGCGGCGTGACACCGTGCGAGCTCTCCTGCTCGATCAGCGTCAGCGCGCCGGTCGTCGAGTTCACCATGAACGACACCAGCGAGCCCGTGGCGACGTTGTCGAGGCGCATCGACACGAACAGCAGATCGCCGGCCGGCGCCATGTCGATCTCCGAGCCCATCTTGAGGCCGCTGTAGCCGGAGGGCAGCGGGATGTTGAACGTCATCACCGGTGTCAGGACGCCGGTGGTCTGGTTGACCGAGAACTGATCGATCGTGCCCGACGTCGAGGTCGCGCCGCCGGCGGTCTCGTTGATCGAGTAGAGCCACATGCCGTTCGGGTGGAGCGCCAGATGGCGTGGCCCCGACATCGCGGCCGGCAGCGTGACGCTCTGCGCCTGGGCGATCGCGCCGGTCGTGGCGTCGAAGCTGTAGCTGCGGATGATGTTGGAGCCGAGGTACGGGACCATCACGAACTGGTTGTTCAGCGTGAAGACCGCGTTGTGCGCGTTCATCCCGCCCGCGTCCCAGGAGACGAGGGATCCGACCGATCCGTCGGTGTTCATCCCATAGATGAAGATGGTGCCGGCCGCGTAGTTGGGCGCCGCCAGGAAGTGGCGGCCGCGATCGAACGTCAGCGTCTGCGTGTTGGCGTTCATGACCGTGGCCCCGCCGGTGCCGCCCGCGCCGCCGGC
>DATFXS010000411.1:0-3908 GCA_035315605.1 Polyangia bacterium | reverse complement strand
ACAAGCAGCGAAGGACAGGATTACGACACACAGGACAACTCGACGCAGGTGGTTCAAGGCGTTTATGGGCGCCCATCATACGCGACGGGGCTCAAGTACGGGGCGCCGAAAGCCGAAAACAGCCGTCATGAGCGACGCGCGCACGCAGGCCAAGGACCAGTTGTCAGCCCTCATCCAGCGGGTCATGGCGGACGGCAAGATCGAACCCCATGAACGCGAGGAGATGCAGGCGTTCTACCGCCAGGCGCTGCTGACCGTCGGCGACGTCAAGGACGTGCTGGGCCAGTACCTGCGCGCCGTTCAGGACGACGTGCTGGCCGACGGGAAGGTGACCGACGAGGAACGGGCGCGCTGCCGCGCCGTCGTCTCCGAGCTCAGGCTGCCGCCGGGGCTGATTCCCGACAGCTTCAAGGCGATCATCGCCTGACGTAAGCTCGCGACATGCGCGTGCTTCGCATGGCCGCCTTGGCGCTGGGGGCCCTGGCGATCGCATCGGGCGCGTGTGGTGGCCCAGGCGGCGGCGCCGGCACGGGCAGCGCAGGAACCAGCGGCGGCGGGAACGGTGGAATCGGCGGCACCAGTGGGATGGGCGGAACCGCGGGCGGCGCTGGCGGCACCGGAACCGGCGGCGGAGGAGGAACCACCGGCGGCGGCGGCGGCAGCGGACCGGGGCCGATCGCCGGCGCGGCGCTGTTCTTCTCCGATCTGACGAGCGGGCCGAATCAGGGCGGGCAGGACGGCAAGGGCGCGTTCGTCACCGTCTGGGGCAACGGGTTCGGCGCCACGCAGGGCGCGTCCACCGTGACGATCGGCGGCGGCGCCGCGGACAGCTATCCGATCTGGACCGCCACCAGGATCACCTTTCAGCTCGGGGCGGCCGCCGCGACCGGGAACATCGTCGTGCACGTCGCGGGCAAGGGCGACAGCAACGGGCTACCGTTCACCGTCCGCGCCGGCAACATCTATTTCGTGACCGGAAGCGGCAGCGATTCGGCCGCGGGGAGCTTCGCCGCCCCCTGGAAGACGATCCCGAAAGCCAAGAACACGATCGCCGCCGGCGACATCGCCTATCTCGGCGTACGCGCCGGTGACACCGTCTCGCAGACAAGCGAGGACACGACCTCGGCCTACCGCTGCGCGCTGGGCATGAGCGCCAACGACGCCGGCAACTCCGGCACCTCGGCCGCGCCGAAGGCGCTCGTCGCGTATCCGGGCGCGACCGTCACGATCGGCGCCGTGTCGGGCCTCGAGCGCGGCATCCTGACCCCGGGGATCAGCGGCAACTTCGACTACTGGGTGATCTCGCAGCTGACGCTGCGCGGAGAGACGGAGGCGCTCGACTTCGAAGGCGCCGCCACCGGGTGGCGCGTCGTCGGCAACGACATCTCATGCCCGAACGGCGCCGGCATGTCGGGCTGCGTGACGGGGACCGACACGCCGAACACGCCGGGGGATCTGAAGTTCTTCGGCAACGTCGTGCACGACGCCGCGGCGAACGTCACGTCCGTCACCAAGTACTATCACGGCATCTACTTCGCGTCGGATCACCTCGAGCTCGGCTGGAACGTCGTGCGCGACGGCAAGACCTGCCGCGCGATCCAGTTCCACGATTCGGGCGGACCGAACGAATTCGACATCGTCGTCCACGACAACATCATTCACGGGACGGTGTGCGACGGCCTCAACTTCGCCACGGTCGACCCGTCGCAGGGCGTGATCGCCGCCTACAACAACATCATCTATGACGTGGGCCGCGGGCCCGACCCCGCCGACGGGTCCTCCGACTACGCGTGCATCTACGTCGCCAACATCACCAACGCTGGCTCGCCGGGCAGCGGCAAGGTCTCCCTCTACAACAACACGCTCTACGACTGCGGCGCGCACGGCGGCGGCGCGGCCGGCGCGATCGCCGTCGCCTCGGGCCCGGTCGGCGTCCAGATGGACGACAACCTGATCGAGGCGCTGTCAGGCGAGCACTACGTCACCGGCGACACCGGCACGGCGCCGTCGATCACCGGATCGAACAACCTCCTCGACGGCGCCGGCGCGGCGCCGTCGTACCTGACCAACTCGACCTCCGGCGCCCCGGCGTTCGCCGACGCCGTCGGCGGCGACTTTCATCTGACCGCTGCCAGCCCGGCCGTCGACCACGGCAAGACCACCGCCGCGACGACCGACGCCGACGGCAACCCCCGCCCGCAAGGAACCGCCTTCGACATCGGCGCGTACGAGCTGGTCCCGTAAGTCACGGCGTCGCGGGCATGGGCGGGCGCCGTTCAGCCAGCGCGCTCTCGACCAGACGCGACAATGTGTCGGGGGCGAACGGCTTCCTGAGGAAGTACGGCGTCCCCACCCGGGCGGCGACCCGGAACAGGTTCGTGCCCCCCGAGAGCAGGACGATCGGCACCTGCTCGAGGCCGCTGTCACGAACGAACATCTGGTACGACATCTCCGGCCCGCCTTCATGATGGCGCTCTGAATCGCCCTCACATGCAGTGTTGATTGACGCACATCATGCTGGCCGGGCACGCGACGCAGGCGACGCCGTTCGACCCGCAAGCCATGACGCTGGTCCCGGTCAAGCAGGTCGCCCCCGAGCAGCACCCCGCCGGGCAGGTCGCGGCGCTGCAGCTGCTGCTGCACACGCCGTTCGAGCAGGCTTGACTCGCCGGGCATTGCTGGCAGGCACCGCCAGCCGCGCCGCAAGCGCTGGCCGAGTTCCCGGGTAGGCACATCCCTCCGGCGCAGCAGCCAGTCGGACAGGTGGTGGCGTCACAGGCGCTGGCGCTGGTGCACGTCCCGCTCGAGCAGGACTGGCTCGCCGCGCACTGCTGGCAGGCGCCGCCGGCCGTGCCGCAAGCGCTGGCCGTGTTCCCGGGCAGGCACATACCTCCGGCGCAGCAGCCGGTCGCGCAACTGGTGGCGTCGCAGGTCGTGCCGTCATTGAAGTCGATCGACACTGAGGCGCGTCCGTTTCGCTGCAACGTCAGCGTGACCGGCGTCGAGCTCACCGCCGTGACGGTCGCCGTGACGGGGCCGCCGGCCCAGGTCGGAACCGAGCTGGCGGTGACCATCGCGCACGAGCTGCTGAAGGCGGAGCCCGTGAAGGTGTCGCTTCCGACCGGGAGGCCGCCGAGCGTCAGCGTGGACGCCGCGCCAGGCATCACGTCGGACTGGCGGGTGACCGTGCGGCTCCCGACGACCGTCACGCTGATGCACGAGACGTCCGACGGGACCTGGACGAGCGCCAGGGTCGCGGTCCCGACGTCCGACCGGCCCTCGTCACCGCAAGCCGCGGTGAAGGCCAGTCCTCCGATGAACACGAACAGGGTGCGCCGCAGGATATGAGTCAAATGCGATTTGGTCATGGTTCCCTCCATTTCTCGCGGCCTTGTAGCGTCAGCGCGCCCGAGGTGTCAATTTGCGAGTGGCGATGATCTGCTGGCGAGGGAGCGGGAATCCATCAGCGATGTCGAGAACCCTGTCGAATGCCGCGGCGGTCGCCCTGCTCGCGGTCGGAGTGATTGGTTGCGGAGGCGCGGGCGGCTCCGATGTCGCCGGGGACGTCTGCCGGAAAGCCGACAGTTGCGGCTCCCTGTCGGGGATCAGCGCGGCCCAGTGCCAGAACGTGATCAACACGTCGCTGAACTCGATGTCCAGCGGGGCGCGAACCGACGCCCAGAAGGCGTACAGCGCCTGCCTGGGCATGACCGACTGCGCCGCCTTCAACGCCTGCATCAGCGGCGTGATGGGCGGCGGCACCGGGACGGGCGGCAGCGCGGCGGGCACGGGTGGCAGCGCGGCGGGCGGCACCGGCGGCAGCGCGATCGGCACGGGCGGCAGCGGCGTCGGCGGCACGGGCGGCAGCGGCGTCGGCGGCACGGGCGGCAGCTCCGCGGGCGGCACCG
>DATFXS010000410.1:0-4947 GCA_035315605.1 Polyangia bacterium | reverse complement strand
GCCTGCTTCGACAGCGCCTTGTGCAGATCGTAGCCGCATCCGCCGATCCGGCTCTTCTTGTAGGTCGTCTTGGGTGCGCCGAGGCCCCACTTCCCCTGCGACAGGTCGTACGAGTTGAAGCGGACCTTCTGCAGCAGGATGCGCTGCACGGCCGTGTCGATCTGCTGCTGGGTGACGCCGCCGCCGCTCGCGACGATGTTCGTGAGCTGGCCATAGTTGAGCGCCCAGGGCAGCTCGACGTCCAGGCCGGCGTTCATGCCGTTGACGGCGTAGGACTGCAGCGTGCCGGTGTCGACGCCGTCGACGTTCGTCTGCGGCCGCATCGCCCACCAGTCGCTGAGGACGAAGCCCTGGAAGCCGAAATCGTCGCGCAGGACCTCCGTCAGCGTGTGCCGGTTCTCGGTCGACTTGGTTCCCCGCACCAGGTTGTACGAGGCCATGACCGACCCGACGCCGCCGTCCTGGACCACCATGCGGAAGTGACGGCCGTAGATCTCCCGCAACGTCTGCTCGTCCATCGTGACGTCGTTGAAGTCGCGGCCGTTTTCGATGTCGTAGCCCATGTAGTGCTTGGCGTTGGCGACGATGTGGACCTGCACGCCCACGGTCATGGCCGACGACATGCGGCCGATCTGGAAGGGGTCCTCGCCGTACGTCTCCTGCGCCCGGCCCCACAGCGGGTTGCGGAGAAGGTTCATGCACGGCGCGAGCAGCAGGGTCTGCTTCGCCGCCATCATCTCGTCGCCGATCGCCTCGCCGATGTTGTACTCGAGGTCGAGATCGAAGGCCGCGCCGCGCGCCATGCTCACCGGGAAGACGGTCGAGTAGCCGACGTTGGCCCCGGCCACCGTGCCGGCGTTCGGATGCGCGCCGTCCATGTCCTCGCCCAGGTTCATGCCGCGCGAGGCGTCGCGGTAGCGGTAGCCTCGAATCGTCCCGGTGTCCTTGCTGCGCTGGGTGTCCGTGTAATTGCGCTGGCCCGCGTTGCCGTACCCCGTGCCGCGCATCTGCGTGGCCTTGTCCGTGGGGGTCATGCCCAGCATCAGCGTCGAAACCGTCTGCATGTCCGCCGAGCTCGGCGTGTAACCCGGCGCGTACTTGAAGTACGTCTTCAGCTGATCCTTGAGCGGGGTGGGGCTGGAACCACACACGATCGGATCGAACGTCGGGGCGCCGGCGTCGGCGTCCGCCGCCATCATGCTGCCGCCCGTGCCCGCCCCGCCGGTCATGCCGGCGCTGCCGCCCATGCCGGAACTGCAACTGTTCCCGGTGCCGCCATCGGTGGCCGTGATCTTCGGCGGCGCGAGCTTGCAGGCCGATGCGGCCACGAGACCGACGGCGCAGATAAGCAATGGATCGAACGACTTCACGTTACGCATGGAGCTCCTCTGTCGAAAGCAGACATCGGGCAGGGCAGCAGGACTAGAATCTGTAGCCCCCACCCAGTGCGATCCGGACGTACTCCGTCCGGAGCTGCCACGTGTGGACGCCCTCTTTCTGGGACTGGAAACCGATCTGATAGCCGCCGCCGACGCTCATGAAGAAGCGATCGGTCATGTCCACGGCGGCACCGACGCCGAGGGCCACGACGAAGCCCCTCGAAGGCGTGGTGGAGTCGATCGCCATGATGTCCGAATACCCCGGGAGCGCTTCGGCATAGAGGGAGAGGGTCTCGACGGGCCGGATCGCGTACGCCACGCGCGCCATCAGATCCAGCTCCTTCATCGGCAGCGCGTAGGCGGCGTCATTCGGCTTCATCTGCACGTTGAAGATCAGCTGCGGGGCGAACCCGACCAGCAACCCCGGCAGGACTTCGTAGCTGCCGTACAGGCCGATGCCGTAGGCGAGGTAAGCGTCCAGCGTCGTGGTCGTCGACAACGTGTCGCTGAACTTGTACTTGCCCATCGCCATCGGCAGGAACGAGGCCCCCACGATCCACTTCTTCTGCTTGCCTGCCTCGGGCGCAGACGCGGCGCTCACGCTCTCCGCCGGCGGAGCGGCCGCGGCAGGTGCAGGCGCGGCGACCGGGACCGGGGCCGGCGCAGGCGCCGCGACGGCCGCAGGCGTGCCTTCTGCCGCACGAGCCGTGGTTCCAGCGAGAGCCAGCAGACTCAGAATGACGAGCGCACTTTTATTTCGCATGAAATCTCCGCGCGACTGCTTTTCTTGCGACGAACAGTGATCGTTGGTCACACAAATAGGAAGTTGGGGTGCGTGCGTCCCCTATAGCCGCGCGCACCCTCTTTCGGCAAGCCTCGAATGACGTCACCGCGGCTTCGTGGCGACGACGATAGCGCTGGCTTCCGGAAATCTCACGGTACGACGACGGTCGCCCAGCCGTTGCTCGGCATCGAGAACTGGTACTTCATGCCCTTGATCTGGACGACGTAGTTCGCGTTCGCGGCGCCGGAGTTGTACATGACCGCGACGACGCTGCCGTCGTCCGTGTTCTTGAAGGCGATCGCGTCGCCGCCGCTGGTGCCGACCACGCTGGCGGCGCCGCCGTGCACGAACTGCGCGGCGTGGCGGAAGACGTAGAAGGCCGGCGTCAGCGTCAGCTTCGCCGCGTTCACGATCAGCAGCGCGTCCTGATCCCAGCTCCGGACCGTATCGTTCCCCTTCCCGGCCGCGTCGAGCACCATGTTCCAGGCGTTGTAGGCGGTCGCCTGGCCGTACGTGATCGCGTTCCGGATGTAGAACCAGGTCTCGACGCCGTACGCCTGATCGTTGGGCGCATTCGAGCTGACGTAGGCCGGGATCGCCGGCAACGGAACGTTACCGGCCGTCTTGGCCGCCTGCGCGCTGGTGATCCAGGGGTAGTTGCCGCACTTGTGCTCGGTCGCCCAGACCCGGACGCCGCTGGTCGGGACCGTGACGCCGCTCGACTGGCCCTCGGCGAGATCCAGCATGCCCCACTGGAGGCCCATCGGGTTGCCGTTGACGACGCCCTTCGCCGTCGCGTCCGCCATCACGGCCTGGACGACCATCAGGTCCTTGCTGGTCGATCCGCTGTCGCCGTTGGACATCGTGCCGAGCATGACCTTCGTGGTGAGGCTGGCGCTGGTCAGGGCGGGGCCGAGCTGGCCGGTGAACTTCGTGTAGTCCGCGGGAGCCCAGATGCAGGATGGGTAGCCCTGCGAGTAGTTGGGCTCGTTCTGCGGCGCGAGGTAGTCGATGCCGATCCCCTGCGCCTTGTAGGCCTGGATCCACTTGACGAAGTAATTTGCGAGCGTGGTCAGGTTCGAGGCGCTGGCGTTCATGCAGCCGCCGTTGAAGTTGCTGCCGCCCATGTTGGCGCAGGACGTGCCGTTGACCGTGCCGCTGAACGTCTTCATCCAGGTCGGCGGCGTCCACGGGCTGGCCCAGAACTTCAGGTTCGGGTTGACCGCCTTGGCGGCGTTCACGTACGGGATCAGGTACATCATGTCCTGCGAGATCGAGAAGTTCGACAGCGCCGTGTCGTTCGCCGTCTCGTCCTCGGTGTAGCGGTTGATCGCGTAATCGCTGGCGCCGATCGGGATGCGGCCCCAGCCGAAGTGCGCGCCGTTGGTGCCGAACAGCATCTGCATCGCGTTGTCGCGGTCGGCCTGGCTGAGCGTCATCAGGTCCTTCCAGCCCAATTCGTTGAACGCGCCGCCGAACCCTTCCCAGGCCCGGAGTGCCGAGCCGTCGTTGACGGTCACGGTGGCGGTGCCGGTCGACGTCGCGATCGTGCCGCTGGTGTTCCAGTAGGCGCCGTTGGCGGACGTGATCACCTTCGGCGCCGTCGCCGTCGTGCCGCCGGTGCCGGCCGCCGAGCCGCCCGCGCCGCCGCGGCCACCGGTGCCGGTGCTGCCGCCCTTGCCCGTGGTGCCGGAGGTGCCGCCGGCGCTGCCGCCCGAGCCGGTGGTGCCGCCCGTGCCGGTGGTCCCGCCCCCGCCCATGTCGATGCACGCGCCGTTGGTGCAGGTCTGGCTCGTGGAGCAACAGGCGGTGCCGCACGCGGTCGGCGTCGCGCCCGTGCAGCTCGAGCTACAGGAGGTGCCGCTGCAGACCTGGTTCGCGCCGCACGCGTTGCCGCAGCTGCCGCAGTTGGTCGCGTCCGACGGGACGCAGGACCCGTTGCAGTCGAGCAGCCCCGACTGGCACTTGCACATGCCGCTCTGGCAGGTCTTCCCGGCAGCGCAGGGGATGCCGCAGGAGCCGCAGTTGTTGTTGTCGGACGACACATCCGAGCACTGGCCGGCGCAGAGCATCTGGCTGGCGAGGCAGCTGCCGCTGGTACCCGCCGTGCCGGTCGCTCCGCTGCCGCCGGTGCCGGGGCCGCCCGTCATCGGGCTGCTGCAAGCCGCGGTGAGAATTGCCAAGCCAAGACCGAAGAAAGAAGCGCGCGCTGTCTTCATAACCACCTGAATTCCCGGGTAGGAGGAGACTGATCTCTAATGTGGCCAAGTGTAATGCGATCGGGTCCGCGGCGAACAGCACGATCTCCCTCACGAAAGTGGCGCGCTCTTCTTATAATTGGCTAACGCGGGTGATCGCGACCGTCCGGCCTGGGAATGTTTCGCTCGCCGATCGGGCCATGCGAAGCACAAAAAATTCGGCGATAGCTGCGAAGAAAACGTTGCCGCTGGTGGGCGCGACGGTCCTGGCGGCGGCCCTCGCGGCGTGCGGCCCAGCTACGTCCGGCACCCCCACGACCGGCGCGGCCGGATCGGGACAGGCGGGGGACACGGGGGCGGGCGGCAGCGCCAGCGGCGGCGTGGGCGACGGCGGAACGACGGGCGCGGGCGGCGACATCGGCGACGCGGGGACCACCGGCGCCGGCGGCAGTAGCACAGGCGCTGGAGGGACGAGCGGCGACGCCGGAACGACCGGCAGCGCCGGCTCGACCGGAGCGGGCGGAAGCGCGGCCGGCACCACGGGCACGGGCGGCAGCGGGGGCAGCGGGGGCAGCGGTGGCAGCGG
>DATFXS010000409.1:0-3815 GCA_035315605.1 Polyangia bacterium | reverse complement strand
ATTGGCCGTGATCATGAGGCCCGTGATCGCGGACGGGGCGACGCCGGGATCGCCGCCCGCGCCGCCCGCGGACGTGCCCGCGCTGCCGCCGGAGCCGGCCGTGCCGCCCGTCGTGCCGCCCGTTCCGGTCGTGCCACCGCGAGACGATCCGCCCGTGCCCGCGGTCGCCGCGCCGCCGGAGGACCCGGCGGTGCCGGTCGTGCCGGCCGACGAGCCGCCGCTTCCGGCGGTGCCCGTGCCGGAAGATCCAGCGCTGCCGCCGCTACCCGTGGATCCGCCAGCGGCGCCGCCCGCGCCCGGCGTTCCGCCCTCCGGCTTCGTGCACGACACCCCGACGATCAGTAAAGCCATCATGACGACGCCCCGCCCCCAGCTGATTTCTCCGCGCTCCATAGGCGCGCATGGTCGACTTTCCCAAACAGTCTGTGAAGTCCAATTTCGTTTATGAACGCGATTTACGCCGGGATGCGAAACACCGGACCGTCGGGTTTCCGAATTCGCGCGAAAAAAGGAGCGGTGCGAGCGCGGCGTGAGCTAGTTGCCGGTCTGGCTGCTACTGTGCGCGCGCAGCGTGTCCCGCGCCGGTCGCGTCACAGCTCGGCCAGCGCGCGGTGCACCAGCTGGACGCAGATCGAGCCCTCGCCGACGGCCGACGCCACGCGCTTCACGCTCGTCGAGCGCGCGTCGCCCACACAGAAGACGCCGGGGATGCAGGTCTCCATCAAGTAGGGGCGACGGCCGAGCGTCCAGTGGGCGGCGGCGAGATCCTCGGGCAGCAGGTCGACGCCCGTCTTCACGAACTTCTTGTCGTCGAGGCAGACACAGCCGGCCACCCAGTCCGTGTTGGGATCGGCGCCGGTCATCAGGAAGAGGTTCCGGACGTCGCGCGTCTCTCGCTCGTTCGTGTCGACGCGACGCCACCTGATCCTCTCGAGGCCGTTTTCTCCTTCCAGCGCCTCGACCTGCGTGCGCGTGCGCAGCACGACGTTGGGGGTGTTCTCGATCCGCTGGATCAAGTACCGCGACATGCTCTCCGACAGCCCAGGTCCGCGCACCAGCATGTTGACGCGCGTGGCGACGCCTGAAAGGAAGACCGCCGCCTGGCCCGCCGAGTTGGCGCCGCCCACGATCGCGATCTCCTCGCCCCGACATTGCTGGCTCTCGAGGGCGGTGGCGCAGTAATAGACGCCCGCGCCCTCGTAGCGCTCGAACGACGGGACCTCGAGCTTCCGGTACCTCGCGCCCGTCGCGATGACGATCGTCCGCGTTCGCACCACCTGTCCGTCCGACAGGAAGAGTCGATACGGGCGGCTGTCGCAGTCGAGCCGCGCCACGGTTCGCCCGATCGCCACCTCGGCGCCGAACTTCTCGGCCTGCGAGAGGGCCCGTCCCGACAACGCCTGCCCCGAGATCCCGGTCGGAAAGCCGAGGTAGTTCTCGATGCGCGAGCTGGTCCCGGCCTGGCCGCCGGGCGCGGTGCTTTCCAGGACCAGCACGTCCAGCCCTTCCGACGCGCCGTAGACGGCGGCGGCGAGGCCGGCCGGTCCGGCGCCCACGATGACGACGTCGCGCACCGCCGCGGCGTCGAGGTCGGCGCTCAGCCCGGCCGCGGATGCCAGCGCCTCGACGGTCGGGTTTTTGAGGATGTGGCCGCCGCGACAGACGATCACCGGCACCTCGTTCACGCCGACGTGAAAGCGATCCAGAAGCACCTGGACCGACGGGTCCGCCTCGACGTCCTGGTACGTGAACGGCTGGCCGTTGCGGCTCAGGAATTCGCGGATGCGCTGGGTGTTTCCTGAGTGGCGCGACCCGACCAGGACCATGTCGTTCGTCGCCTGGCTGGCCAGGGCCACGCGCCTCAGGATGAACGCACGCATCAGGATCTCGCTCAGCTCGGCGTCGCGCTGGACCAGCGTGCGCAGGTCGTCGCGGTCGACCTCGATGACCTCTCCGTCGTCGACGGCCCGGGTCCGCACGATGCTCCGCCGCGCGGACAGCATGTTGATCTCGCCGGTGAACTGGCCCGGGCCATGCTTGGCGACCGGTTCTTCGACGTCGCCGATCAGACGGAGGACGTCGATCGAGCCGGACAGCATGACGAAGAACCGCGTGTTCTGGTCTCCGACGTCGAACAGCACCTCCCCGGCGCGCACCGCCCGCCGCCGCCCGATGCTCGAGATGCGATCGATCTGAGCCGCGGTGAGGGTGGGGAACATCTGCGCGCTGCGCTCCATGACGTTCGTTGCCATGGCGTGAATCCTGCGCCACGCGATCGACGAGATCCAGAGTCCGACGCCTGCATCGGGGGCCGGTGGTAGGCTGAGGCACTTCCATGACGGAGATCGATCGCGATGCCCTTCGCGCGCGGCTCGCCCGCGGCGACGCCTTCAAGCTGGTGATGGCCGCGCACGACTGGGCCTTTCGCGCCAAGCACATCCCGGGCTCGGTCCACTTCAAGAGCGACGCGGAGCTGTTCGCGGGCCTGGCCAGGGACGACGACATCGTCGTCTACTGTTCGAACATCGACTGCCACGCCAGCCTGGCGCTGATCCAGAAGCTTCGCGATCGCGGCTACGAGGCCGTCAGCCACTACGCGGGCGGGTTGATCGACTGGGAAGAGGCGGGCCTGCCCATCGAGGGAGATTGGGCGACCGCGCCGGCGTCGAGTCCCTAGCGCGGACGCTGAAAAACAGTTCGTCGGCAGCCCGTCTCCCGTTCGTTCCAGCGGATCATGACTAGGCATAGATTGCTGCCGCTTTTCGCGGCGGCGTTCGGGATGGGCATCGCGGCGCGTCCGGCGGCCGCGCAACAGCAAGAATGGGCGCCCGCGCCCGTGTCGGTCGCCCAGCCGCCGCCCGCGGAGGGTGGCGGCGTCGGCTTGCAGATCCTGGCCGGCGCCGGGATCGGCGCGGCGGCCGTCGTGGCGATGGCGCTCGCCAATCAGTACAGCCGCAGTGACTACGCCACCTGGGGTCTGATCGCGGTCACGCCAGCCGCCGTCGGTCTGGCGGCCTGCAGTCTGGGACGGCCGAGCGACCGCCGGGAACCCTCCTGTCCGCGTGCCGTCACCATGGCCTACGTCGGTTCGCTGATTGCGCTGCCGGTCCTCGCAATCGGCGTCCTGGAGAGCCTCCACTGGGGCACGGGACCGAACCCCCACGCAGAGCGCGACGAGGCGATCGTCGTCGGCACCACCAGCGTCGCGTGGGTTGGCGGAATGACGCTGGGAGCGATCGTGTTCGGCCGCCGGCGGATCCGGCCTCCTGCGTATGCGCCGCCGGCCCCGGCGCCCTGGCCGGTGGGCGTCGCGCCGGCGGACGATCCACGGGAGGCGCGCTGGGTCGGTGCGCGATCCTCCGGTCAGCTCGTCTTCCGACTCGCGTCGATCGATTTCTAGATAGGGAAACCTTTCTACGTCGCGGGTCGCCATGGAGCGACACGACGACCGTGCGCGCCGTCACTCAATCGCGCCGCGATGAGCCGTCGCCGACGAGCGCGACGACTCCCGTCCAAACCGAATCCCGTCGGGAGGACACCCATGAGAAATCGCGGAGCGCTGGTCGCTGTTCTGCTTCCCATCATCGCGGCCGGTGCTGGCTGCTCAGGCACCTCCGGTACGGACGGCACGAGCGGTGCCGCCGGAACCTCGGGGGCAGCGGGGACGAAAGGCGGGGCGGGGACGACGGGCGCGGCGGGGACGACGGGCGCAGCCGGGACCACCGGCTCGAGCGGTACGACGGGCACGGCGGGGACGACAGGCGCGGGCGGGACCACGGGCGCGGGCGGCACGACCGGAGCCGGCGGCACGACCG
>DATFXS010000408.1:0-3083 GCA_035315605.1 Polyangia bacterium | reverse complement strand
GCGGTCGACCGAGATCCAGGGCGCCGCCCTGACGGTGATGTCAGCCACCGCCTTGCCGCCGCGCGCGGGCACCAGGTTGCCGATGATGCCGCCGTTGACGTTCAGGTTGACGATCGGTCCGGTCGTGAAGAACGCGTGGTGACCTTTGATCGATTGGGCGATCTGCTTGGGCGTCGCCGCTTCGGGATGATCGTTGACCAGGTGGATGTAGTTGCGCGGGTAGCCACCGATGTTGAAGGTCAGGTGATGGGTGTCTGAATTTCCCGTCGCGGTCACGAGGTGCTCGTGGTTCAGCAGCGAGAACCAGTCGTCGATGACGCGATCGACGCTGCGGCGGACGGGGTCCTGGTAGCCGTTCATCACCTCGACCGCGTCGAAGTCGAACGAGAACCCGGCCTTCGACGCCCTGTCCGACCGCGCGTCGAAGCCGCCGATGTCGAAGTAGCCGATCTCGGCGTCGATCCGCGGGTGGTGCACGTCGATCAACGCGTCGGGCGCGTTGCCGCGCACGTCCTTGAAGAAATCGTCGGGCCGGCGGCCGTGCACCAGCACCGCCCCCTGCCCCGCCCGCTCCAGATCCGTCGGCAGCGGAAACGCGCCGAAGTGTCCCCAGCCGTTGGTGGTCAGCTCGTCCCCGATCGCGCTGGTGATGAAGCGTCCGGCGCCGAGCTCGCGGATGAACGGTTCGTAGTCGGAGACGACGTTGTGATCGGTCGACACGATCAGCTGGACGTCGTCGGCGACGAATTCGTAGATCCGGTCTTCCATCGGGACGCGCGAGTCGGGCGACCGCGCGGCGTGGACGTGAAAGTCGCCCGACAGCCATTCGGGTGTCGGCACGACGTGCGCCAGGCGCACCGACAGCGCCACGGGCTTCGTGCCGATCTTCACCCGCTGCGTCTGGATATCCCACTCCGGTCCGCGGCTGACCGTGACGTCGTACGTCCCGAACGGAACGCGCGCGGCGCCGACGCCGGTCAGGGTCATGATCCGGTTGAAGGCGGCGATCGCGCCTTCGCCTTCGGGGCGGCCGACGTCGACGCGCGTGAACTGCGGGCTCGGCGTGCCGTCGACGCCGACCAGCGTCAGCTTGCAGGGGATCGGTCCGCCCGACGGCGCCTCGCGCACGTCGAACGCCAGCTCACCCTCGGGTTGCAGGTGGGCGGGGGCGACGACGGCCGCGGGCCCGTGCGCACCGGCCGACGATCCGTGGCGAAGGCCGGCGAACAACGCGATCATGAGAATCGCCGCCCGCCACCAATACGCGCGTAATGCACGACGAAGGACCCGCATCGGGCCCGCATTATGCCTCAGCGGCCTCGGGCTGGAGAGCCCCCGCGCGCGTCAATGGCAGGGCTGCGGCATCGAGGCCGGCGCGGCGCACACGAGCGGCAGCGCCGGGTCGCACGACTGAAAACTGCCGGCGGCGCCGCAGGCGGTCGCCTGCGTGAAACCGGCCGTGCAGGAGATCGCGTCCGTGCAGGCTCCCGAGGCCGGGTACTGCAGCGTCGCGCTGCCGTCGCAGTCGTAGTCGAAACCACCGCACGGCCCCGGGACGGTGAACCAGCCCGTCTGCCCCGGATGCACGACCTTGTTCGCGTCACCCGCGTCGCAGCAGTCGCCGTTGTTCGTCACCCAGCCCGCGGGCGCGCTGCCGCACAGACTCTTCGCCCCGCCGTTCGCGGTGGTGGCGTTCCTGTCCCCGAACGTGTCGCCGTCGGCGTCCGGATAGTACGTCGTGCACGCGCCGGCCGCGCAGTCGCCGCCGATGCAGCTCTGACCGTTCTTCAGCTTGCACGCGCCCCCCGCGTCGCAGGTGTGCGTGTCGGCGGGGCAAGAGTCCGGATCATCCGCCGACGCGACCACCGCGCAGTGCCCTTCCTGCCCGGGCAAGTTGCAGGCGCGGCAGGCATCCGCGCAGCCGCTTTCGCAGCAGACGCCGTCCTTGCACGCCAATCCGGCCGCACACTGCCCCGTCGTGGAGCACGTCGCGGCCGGCGCGCCCTTCGGCTGGCAAGCGCCGCCCTGACAGATGAACCCGGCCGCGCAGTCGAAGTCACCCGCGCAGCTGGTCGCGCAGGCGCCGCCCGAGCCGCACATGTAGACGCCGCAGCTGGATGTCACGGTGGCCCCGCAACCGCCGGCGGCGTCGCAGCTCGCCGCGGCGGTCTGCATGGCGTTGCTCGGGCCGTTCGTACAGCTGGCGCTGCGACAGACGGTCTCGGCGGCCGGATAGCTGCACGACGTCCCGCTGGCCCCGGTGCACTGGCCCGCGCAGGCCGTCCCGGCGCCCGCGCACGCCGGGCGCGCGCCGTGCGGGTTGCCGGCCGCCACGGGGCTACAGGTGCCGAGCGCCGCGGTCGTGTCGCACGCCATGCACTGCTCCGTGCACGGAGCGTTGCAACAGACGCCGTCGACGCAGAAACCCGACTGGCACTGGCCGGCGTCATGACACGGCAATCCGTTGCCGATTGGACCGCACGAGCCGCCCGCGCACACGTTCGCGGCCACGCAGTCGCCGTTGCCCTTGCATTGATCGGCGCACGCCCTGCCGTCGGGCTTGCAGGCGAACGGCGCACAGGAGATCGCGGCGGCCGGCGCGCTGCAGGCGCCGCCTCCGTCGCAGTGCGAGGCGGGAGAGAACATGTCGCTCCCCTTGTCGCAGCTCGGCTCGCCGCACGCGGTGGTGTCGTCGTAAAGCTGGCACGCGCCCGCGCCGTCGCACAGACCGTTCGTCCCGCAGCTCTCGGGCGGCTGCTTCGCGCAGCCGGCGTGCGCCGGCCCAGCGCCGCGCGCGACGGCGACGCACGTCCCGACGTTGTCGGGGTGATTGCAAATGCGGCACGGGTCGGTGCAGGCGCTGTCGCAGCAGACGCCGTCCGCGCAGCTCTGGCTCTCGCACTCGCCGGCCACGCCGCAGGCCTCGCCCTGCTTCTTGCTGCCAGGAGGCCCCGCCACCCGACCGCTCTGCGCGATCTGGCGGCACAGATCGTCGCTGCCGCAGGCGTAGCCCGGCGGGCAGCCGCCGCCGACCGAACAGCGCAGCTGCGTCAGCTCCAGATCGTGGCAGCCCGCGCCCGCCA
>DATFXS010000407.1:0-5967 GCA_035315605.1 Polyangia bacterium | reverse complement strand
GGGCGGTCGCGGCGCTGGTGCTCGCGACCGCGCGCACGGGCGAATTGGTCAGCGCCAGCGAGAGCGCCGAGCTGGACCGGTTTCACGCCGACCGGCGCAAGTGGCTGGCCGGCTACCTGCTGGGGCACGGCTGCGATCCCGACTGCCGCGGCAAGCTGGTCGACGTGATGATCTCGTCGTACGGCGAGGCGGAAGGCGACTACGACGATGCTTTGAAGCGCCTCCTGCGCCAGCCGCACACCGAAGCCGCGCCGACGTTCGGGCACCTTCACGCGCGCCTTCTCTGGTGCCAGGTCGACGGCGACGACCTGGCGTCGTTCCGCGATCGCGTGCTGGTCCCTTCGCTGACGGATGCGATCGGCGCGTCCAAGCAGGATCCGACGTTGATCGAGGATCTGGTCGGCCTCATCGCGCTGGTCCCGGAACCAGCCGCCACGGACGCCAAGGCCCAGGACGCCTGGAAGAAGATGATGGCGGCGCTGCCGAAGGGCGGCGAACGCGCGCAGAAGACGCTGGCCACGCGCCGCGCCGCCTCGGCGCGCGAGCGCACCAACCCGCCGCCCATGATCAAGAAGGTGAACTTCTGCAACGCCGCCGCGGCCGCGTTCCCGAACTCGGCGATCGAACCGCAATGAGCGCGCCCGGCGGCCGCACGCTGCTGGACATGAACCGCTACCAGTGGACCGTGCTGTTCGCGGCCTGGCTGGGCTGGGGGTTCGACGTGTTCGACGGCCTGCTGTTCAACTTCGTCGCGCCCAACTGCGTTCCGACGCTGCTTGGTTTGCCCCTCGGAACGGCTGCGGCCAAGGCGGCGACACTGAAGTGGGGCGGCATCCTGACGTCGATGCTGCTGCTCGGCTGGTCGGCGGGCGGAATCCTGTTCGGGCGCATCGCCGATCGCATCGGGCGGAAGCGGACGCTGCTCTTGACGATGCTGCTCTACGCGCTCGGCACCGCGGCCTGCGCGGGCGCGGTCAACATCTGGATGCTGATGGCGTTCCGGGTCGTGGCCAGCCTCGGCATCGGCGGCGAATGGGCGGCCGGCGCGGCGATGGTCGCCGAGGTCGTCCCCGAAAAGCGGCGCGTCGAGGCGGGCGCGCTGCTCTACACCT
Source organism: Polyangia bacterium (assembly GCA_035315605.1). Lineage (GTDB taxonomy): Bacteria > Myxococcota_A > Polyangia > Fen-1088 > Fen-1088 > JADGRB01. The sequence continues at coordinate 4,855 of DATFXS010000407.1, read as the reverse complement.
CGGCGCCGATGGGTCTGTTCCTCGCCACGTTCGCCAACTCTCAGATCACCGGCGGCTTCCTGCGGGGCTCTCCGGAGACGTCCTGGCGGTTCCTTTTCCTGTGCGGCCTGATCCCGGCCGCGGTCGCGTTCGTGGTTCGCACCTTCGTGCAAGAGCCGGAGCGCTGGAACGAGGCGAACGCGTCCCACACGCACCCGCGCATCGCGGAGCTGTTCACACCCGAGCATCGGCACGCAACGCTGGGCGGCTTCGCGATGGCGGTGATCGCGCTGATCACCTGGTGGAGCGTCAACGCGTTCATAACGATCGTCGCGAACGGCCTGGCGCACGAGGCCGCCGCGGCGAGCAGGTTGGATCCCGCCGCGACGTCGACGCTGGTCACGTCCTGGATAAACCGCGCCAACTACTGGTTCAACCTGGGCGGCCTGGTCGGAACGCTGCTGACCATACCCGCCGCGAAGGTGATGGGCCGGCGCCCGATGTTCGCGATCTACTACGCGCTCTCGGCGGCGGCCGTGATGGTGTCGTTCGGGCTCGACCTGCCGCCGGAGACGCGCCTCACCATGTACGTCTTCATCGGCCTGACGGTGTTCGGCGTGTTCGGCAGCTTCACTTACTACCTGCCCGAGCTGTTTCCGACGCGCCTGCGCGGGACGGGCGCCGGCTTCTGCTACAACGTCGGGCGCATCATCGCCGCGCCGGGCCCGTTCCTCGTCGGAACGATCGCCGCGCGCGGCCAGAACGCGCTCGCGAGCGCGCTGCACCTGCTGTTCTTCGTCGGCTTCGTGCCGCTGCTCGGCGTCGTACTGGTGCCGTTCTCGGTCGAGACGAAGAACCGCGTGCTGGCGTAGCGCGCGGCCCTTCCGAGCGTTAGCCCTTGCTGACCATGTACTTCAACAGGTCGACGCAGCGGTGGCTGTAGCCCCACTCGTTGTCGTACCAGGAGACCAGCTTGAAGAAGTTCGAGTTCAGCTCGATCGAGCTGCCCGAGTCGTAGATGCTCGAGCGCTCGTCGTGGATGAAGTCGCTCGACACCAGCTCCTCCTCCGTGTAGCCGAGGATGCCCTTGAGGTAGCCCTCGCTGGCCGCCTTCATCGCCGCCGAGATCTCCTTGAGGCTGGTCGACTTCGTCGTCTTGAACGTCAGGTCGACGACCGACACCGTCGGGGTCGGCACGCGGAACGCCATCCCGGTCAGCTTGCCCTTCACCTCGGGCAGCACCAGCGCGACCGCCTTGGCCGCGCCCGTCGTCGACGGGATGATGTTGATGGCCGCCGAGCGACCGCCCTTCCAATCCTTCCGCGACGGGCCGTCGACGGTCTTCTGCGTCGCCGTGTAGCTGTGGACGGTCGTCATCAGACCTTCGGCGAGACCGAAGCCCTCCTTCAGCACGACGTAGACGATCGGCGCGAGGCAGTTGGTCGTGCAGCTCGCGTTCGAGACGATGCTGTGCTTGCCCGCGTCGTACTTCTCGTGGTTGACGCCCATGACGATGGTGATGTCCTCGCCCTTCGCGGGCGCGGAGATGATCACCTTCTTGGCGCCGGCGGCGAGGTGGCCCTTGGACTTCTCGGCGTCGGTGAAGAGGCCGGTCGATTCGATGACGTAGTCGACGCCCAGCTTCTTCCACGGCAGCTCGGCCGGCGACTTGGCGCTGACGACCGCGATCTCCTGGCCGTCGACGACCAGCACGTCGTCGGCTTCCTTGTCGGTGCCGGATTTCTTCGAGGCGACCTTGCCGCCGAACTGCTGCTGCGTCGAATCGTACTTCAGGAGGTAGGCGAGGTTGTCGGCCGGCACGATGTCGCCGACCGCGACGACCTCGACGTCCTTGCCGAAAAGACCCTGCTCGTGGAGGGCGCGAAAGAAGAGGCGGCCGATCCGCCCGAAACCGTTGATCGCGATCCTGGTGCTCATTTCAAATCTCCGTTCCGTTCTGATGTTTGCAGGGGCGCACTCTATATGACCCGCCCGACGGCGCCAAGCAAAGGGATGGGACATACTGCGGGCAGTGGACGACGCGCTGCAGATCCCCTCGTTCCAGGAGTGGGTCACCTACTGCTTCACGGATCCGGTCCCGAAGATCCCGTGGGAGGACGACCCGCCGCCCGAGACCATGGTGCGTTATCTGGTGCAGCTCTTCGAGGCGCCGCGCGTCGCGACCGCCGGCCTGTCCGACGAGCGGATCGGCAAGGGGCTCTGGCACATCTGCGGCTACGACGGCTACCTCAAGTCCGCTCGCGACGACGACGTTCCACACGATCTGCAGATCCGATGCATCGAGTCCCTCAAGGTCCTGTACCGCGATCTGTTCGCCGTGCGGTGTGGACCGCTCCTGCAGCACCTCCTTACGCCAGACGATCCTGTTAAGGGGACGGCCCTGGACACCATCTGCTACATGCTCTTCGATCTAAGCCAGATCGAGGGCGCGACGACGACCATCGGCGAGGAGCACCTCGTCGATCCGATCTTCGACGTCCTCGAATACGCCCTCGGCCTCGACTCCGTCGCCTGCCAGGAGAGCGCCCTTCACGGCCTGGGACACCTCTGGCTGTTCCACTCGAAGCGCGTGCCACCGATCGTCGATCGCTACCTCGCGGCGCATCCCGATCTCGATGAACGGCTGCGCAGCTACGCCGGTGCCGCGCGCGTCGGCGTCGTGCGCTAGCGCGCCGCGGACCGGCGCAGCAACACCAGCGTCGCGCCGGCGCCGCCGTCGGCCGGGCGCGCCGACGCGAACGCCATGACGCCGCAGCGCTCGGCGGCGGCGCTGGCCAACCAATCCCAGACGGCGGGGCGCAGCACCGGCCCGGCGGCGTCGGACCCGCGGCCGCGCCCGTGAATCACCAGCAGGCAGCGCGCGCCGCGCGCGCCGGCGACGAATTTTTCCAGGTCGCGCAGGGCGGCGTCGCGCGCCCGCCCGTGGAGGTCCAGCCGCCCTTCGATCGGATGCGCCCCACCGCGTAGCTCGCGCACCAGCTTGGCCGCGACGTCACGAGCGCGCCCGATGATCGAATCGCCGGTCTGTTCGACGATGCATGGCGACGCGGTGACTCCGCGCGCCGGCTTGCGCCGCGACGGCGCCGGTGCCGGGGCGCCCGCCACCCGTTCATGCCCGCGCGCCAGCGGACGCGCGCCGCGCATCGCCTCGACGAACGCATCCTCGTCGTCGTCGCCGCCACCGCCGGTCGGCGACATCGCGCCCGCTACAGCTTGCGGAACGCGTCGATCACCTGACTGGTGACCTTGCCGTTCGGATCACGGCGGCCTCGATCGAGCACGCCCAGCAGCGTCAGCTTGGTCTGGAACGCGACGCCCGTGTTCACGTTCTCCTTCCCCCACTGTTCCAGCATCGCGCTCTTGCCGCGGCTGAGCGAATCCTGATCGTGGTATTCGCAGACGAGCGCGTCGACCGTCTTCACGCGCCCCTGCTCGCAGTAGGCGGCGCCGTAGGGGACCGGCGTGATGGCGGCAAATCCTTCCGGGCTCAGGCCCGCGCCCTGCCAGGCCTTGATCGCCGCGTCGGCGTGCGGTGTGCCGTCGACGTGCTGGGGCGCGCCGGGACCGGCGGGCGCCGCGCCCCCGCCCGCCGCCGTGCCGGCCTTCTTGCTGCACGCGCCCGCGAACCCGACGCCCGCGATCGCCGCGACGGCGACCGCCGCCAGCCCGCGCCGGCCCGAAACGATCCGTCGCGCCCCGATCATCTGCGCCACCCGCCGGGGCCGTGCTTCTGCTGCTGCGGAGGCGTCCCCGGACCGCCGTGCCAGGCGCCGCCGGCCGGCGCCGACGCATGCGCGGGCGCCGCCGGACCACGCCAGCCGTTTCCGTGCGCGGCCGGCGGCGGTCCACCGGGACCGCCGTGCCAGCCGCCGCCGTGCGCCGGCGGCGGGCCGCCGCGCCAGCCCTCGTGCCGTCCATGGTCGTGGTCCTCGCCCTGGTCGTTCTCCCAGCGTCCGTGTTTGTACCAACCGTTGTGCCGACCGTTGTCGTGACGTTCGTAGACCGGACCGCCGACGACCGGACCGCCGACGACCACCGGGGGCCCGCCCACGCCGACACCGACGCCGACCTGCACGACGGGCGGCGGCGGCGCCGCGACGTAGACCCCCGCCGAAACCACCGGCGCGCCGACCACGGCGTGCGCCGCGAAGCCCGGCCCGCCCGCGATGATCTCGCCGCGGAACGCGGGCGGCGCGACCGTCACGTCGACGACGGGCCGCGTGTAGACGACCGGCGCGTAGGCGTCGTTGATCGCGACGTAGCGCGGGCGATCGCTGTAGTAGGCCGGATCGTAGTTGCCGACGTACCAGTACGCGCCGCCCTTCATCTCGAACTGCGCCTGCGGCGGCGGCTGGTACCAGTGGTAGTGCGGGCCGCGCAGGTAGCAGTACGTCGGCGTGCCGAAGTTGACCTCGGCGTCCGCGATCGGATGCGGACCGTAATACGAGTAGCGAGGCCCGTCGTAATCGTACGGCGCCGGATCGCCAACGAAGTAGTTCTGCCCGTCCATCTGGCGATAGAGGCGCGGATCCGACGGCTCGTAATCGTGAAAGTGAGGGACGTCGATGTAACAGAAACCGTGTCCGATCTTTTTCGGTATCGGATGCTTCGATACATATCGCACAGGGTGCGCGGCTGCCGCAGTTGTCACACCTAACAGCGCCAGGACAAATACGGAAAGAACAACGGTTCTGCGCATCGCATCTCCTCCAGTGGCGTCCCGATCATACGCCAAAGATGGCGAAGGGATACGTACAAATCCCCGCGGGCGCCTGCGCAAATCACATGAATCGGCGAAGACGTCGCAGAAAACGTCTTGATTAATCACGCTCGATTTTGCACGGTAGGGATTCGG
>DATFXS010000406.1:0-2861 GCA_035315605.1 Polyangia bacterium | reverse complement strand
GGGTTAACCCGCCGCTTCGGCTTGCCTTACTTCGGCTTGCCGTTGCCGCTGGCGTGGTCTTCCGAAAACAGCGCGTCGATCTTCGCGGCGCCGACGGGATCGATCTTGGCCTTCTCGCGCGCCAGCCGCAGCACGTCGCGGCCGACCAGACGGTAAAGCGCCAGCAGCTCGGGCGCACGCGCCTCCAGCGTCTTCAAATGGCGCTCCACCGTCGGAACGTCCCCGCGCTCGACCGGGCCGGTCAGCGCGCCCGGCAACCCGAGCTGCGCCAGGTTGTGGACGACGCTGGTCAAAAGCGGGATCAGCGCCGGCAGCGCCTGTTCCGGCGGCACGCCCGCCCGGACCAGCAGCGTCTGCGCCGTGTCGGCCAGCGCGACGACGTAGTTCGACGCCATCACGGCGCCCGCGTGGTAGAGGGCCAGGTTCTCCGCGTCGAGGAACACCGCCCGCGCGCCGAGCGCCCGCACGATCCGCTTGGCCATCGCGCGAGCCGGCTCGTCGCCCTCGACGCCGAACGCGACCTCCTTCAGCGCCTCGACCGCCACGCGCGGATCGGCCAGCGACACCAGCGGGTGCAGCGTGCCGACCGCGCGGACGTACGGCAGCGCCGGCGCCAGGATGGTGCGGGCCGGGTTGGCGCCCGACGTGTGCAGCAGGATCTGATTGGGGCGCAGCCGCTGCTCTTTCGCCAGCCGCTCGGCGACCTCCGGCACGCGCTCGTCGCGCACGGAGATGATGACGACGTCCGACTCGCGGATGATGTCGGGGATGTCGCCGGTCGACGCGACGACGCCCGAGATGGCGCGCGCCGCGTCCGAAAGCTCGATCTGCCGGCCGTGCAACCCGATGACCGGGACGCTGGCGCGCACCAGGCGCGCGGCCAGCGCCGTCCCGACGACGCCCGCGCCCATGATGAACACCGCCGGGGTCGGCTCGGCCGGCCCCTCGGCCAGCATCCGGGCGTTGACCTCTGCTTCGGACATGTAGCTCATGCGGGTTCCTTGTATAGACCTTTTCGCATTATGTAGTCGAGAACCGCGCGCGGCACGAGGGCGTCGACGGGTTTGCCCGCCGCCAGCGCGGCCCGCACGGCCGTCGAGCTGACGTCCGGCATCACCACCGGGGCCGATGCGGCGCCGGCCACGCCGCCCGGGCGGCCGACGACCACGAACGGGATCGTCCGGGCCAGCTCGTCGCCGCGGTACCAGCTGGCGACGTCGCCGGCCAGATCGCTGCCGATCACCAGCGAGAACGCGTGGTCGGGGTGAAGCTCGGCCAGGCGGCGCACCGTGCGAAGGGTCAGGCTCCGGCCGCCGATGTTGCGCTCGACGTCGCTGACACGCGCCCGCGGCCCGAGCGCCGCCGCCGCCAGCTCGCACATCGCGAGGCGGTCCTCGAACGCAGCCAGCGGCTTGCCGAAGGCGTGCTCGAACGCGGGCACGAACCACAGCTCGTCGACGGCCGCGGTCTCCAGGACGTAGAGACCGACCAGCTGATGGGCGACGTGGGGCGGGTTGAAGCTGCCCCCGAACAGCGCGACGCGCATCGTCGGCTATTCATACTCCGGGAGCAGCGCGGGCCGGCGCAGCTCGGCGAACGCGCGCTCGAACGGCGCGAACCGCGCCTCGATGTCGCCGAGGGGCGCGCCCGCCTCGATCGCCGTGCGCACCTCGGCGCTGCCCGTCAAGAGATCGATCGCGGGAGGATCGGCGACGAATTCGTACGGCTCCGTGCGCCACCGGAAATCGTCGCCGCCCAGGCGGCGCGCCGCCGCGATCAGCGCGATCCCGGTCCGGTAGGGACGGAACGCGGCCGGTTCGATCACGTGCAGCTGCACGCCCCCGCACGCCTTCCCGCCGAACTTGTGGAAGGTCGGACGGAACGCGATCGGGCGCAGGCGCAGCCCGGCGAGCGGCGCCTCCGCCAGCGCCGCCGCCCAGGCGTGGCCGTCGAGAAACGGCGCGCCCACGATCTCGAACGGCCGCGTCGTGCCCCGCCCCTCCGACAGGTTCGTCGCCTCGAACAGACATTGCCCCGGATAGACCAGCGCCGTGTCCGGCGTCGGCATGTTCGGCGACGGCATCACCCACGGCAGTCCCGTGTCGACGAACGTCATCGCGCGCCGCCAGCCGCGCGCCGCGACGACCGTCAGATCGGAGTCGAGCGGCCGCGCGAAGCGCGCCCCGCCCCACGGCATGCCGGCTGCCACCAGCCGGGCCACCTCGCCGATCGTCAGGCCGTGACGCACCGGAACCGCGCCCAGCCCGACGAACGACGTGCAGGCCTCCTGCACCGTGCCGCCCTCGATCGCGACGCCGCCCAGCGGGTTGGGTCGGTCGAGCACGACGACCGCGACGCGCGCGCGCGCCGCCGCGCCCAGCGCCAGCGCCATCGTCCAGACGTAAGTGTAATAGCGGCTGCCGACGTCCTGCAGGTCGACGACCAGCACGTCCAGCCCTTCCAGGTCGGTGGCCGTCGGCGTCAGCGACTCGAACGTCTCGCCGTAGAGGCTGGTCACCGGGATGCCGGTGCGCGTGTCGCGCCCGTCGGCCACGCCGACCATGTCCTGCGCTTCGCCGCGAACGCCGTGCTCGGGCCCGAACAGGCGCGACGGGCGAACGCCCGCGGCGATCAACCGATCGACGATGTGAACGAGATCGCCCGTGACGCTCGCCGGATGGCAGAGCACGCCGAAGCGGCGTCCGCGCAGGAGGTCCAGACGATCGCTGACGAGAACGTCCAGGCCGGTTGCGACGCGCACACCCGCATCATACGCCGAGCCCGGCGATGGGGACGACTCCGAGACGCAGCCGAGCTAGTTAATCGGGACCGGCTTCAGCGTGACGTGCTCGCCCTGCGCG
>DATFXS010000405.1:0-18810 GCA_035315605.1 Polyangia bacterium | reverse complement strand
CCTCGCGGGCCACGTCGTCGCGGTCGAAGTGGTCGTCGCCGAAGCCGCCGCAGCGGAAGTGCTCGTACAGCCCGAAGTGCCCGAGCTTCACCTCCGCCCCGGCGCGGACGTTCCCCGTCAAGAGGCCGAGCAGCACGTCCTCCCGCCCGCCCAGCTCCGCCAGCAGCGCCGCGAGCTCGTCGGCCGAGGCGATCGGCCGGAAGCGTTCGAGGGGCGTGCGCGTGGCGGCGACGACGGTGACGACCACCAGCTCCAGCGCCTCCTTCCCCTCCTCGGCCGGCGCGTCGGAGCGCGATGTCCGGCCGTCCGCCACCCGCACCCGCTCGAGCTGGAAACGCGAGCGCTCGGCGAGCGAGACACCGTTCATGGCCGTCTCGGCGTTGGTCAGGCTCATCGGCCCGCGCGCCTCGGCCGCGGCATAGCGAATCGCGTCCTTCTGGCGCAGGAGCTCGAGGGCCGACTGCTGCAACAGCGCGGCCAGCCCGGCCTCGCTGGTGGTGTCACCCTGTGCGGCGAACTGCGACAGACGGTCCTGGATGCTGCGCGCCGAGCGTCCCAGCGCGAGCTGCAACTTGTACAGATAGGCGCGCCCCTGCGCGGCGACGACCTCGTCGTCGTCATCGGCAGAGCCCCACATGTTGCCTGCGCCGCCTCCGGCCCGCGCGGCGCGGATCGCGCGCATCACCATCGACGCGCCGATGCCGACCACGACCAGCAGGAACACCGTACCGAGCAGGCCGCCGCCGTAGCCGTAACCGCCAAAGCCCGGCAGGAAGAAGAAGTGCGACCCACCCCCGTAATAATTGTTGCCGCCGCCCGAGTAGCTGCGCGGCGCGGTCATCCCGCCGCCCGAGCGGAAGCCCAGCCGGCCGCCGAAGCTGCCGCCCGAGCGCGGTCCCGCCAGCGCGATCGCCGGCGACAGCACGACCAGGGCCAGCACCAGCACCTTGAGCCACCGAGACAGGCGACGCATCGTCATGACGCCGGGGAGTCTAGCAGGTCCCCGTTTCCGCACGGCTGTCACACCCGGGCCCGCCGCCTGTGCTTCGACAGCTCCTCGAAGTACTGGCGCAGGGGCGGCAGCGCCTGCACGAGGCGCCGGAAGTAATCGCGCCCGAGGAACATGATCGTCGTCCGCGACAACGTCTTGACGGTGGCGGTCGTCGGCTTGTCGCCGAGCAGCGACATCTCGCCGAACACCTCGCCCGCGCCCAGCTTCGCCACCGTCTTGTCGCGGCCGGCTGGGTCGCGGCGCAGCACCTCCACCTCGCCGAGCAGGATGACGAACAGCCCCTGGCCGGCGTCGCCCTCGCGGATGATCACGGTGTTTGGTTCGAGGTCGTGGCCCTCGAACCGCTTCAGCAGATCCATCTGCTGCTGGTGATCGAACGGCTTGAACAGCGGCGACGTCGCGAGCAGGTTCTTGAGCAGGCGCTCGCGCGCGAAGCGATCCAGCCGCTCGTTCAGGACGGGCACCTCGGCGCACAGGCGCCCGATGGTCGTCCGATCGATCTCGAGGAGGTCCGCCTCGCCGACCACCTGGACCGACGCGGTACGCGCCTGCTCGGTCAAGAGGGCCATCTCGCCGAAAAGCGCGCCCTCGTGGAGACGGCCTCGCTCGACGGCCTTGTCGTGCCCGGCGCGCGCCACGACGCGGACCTCGCCGGTCGCGACGAAATAGAACGCCGTTCCCTTCTGCCCCTGCCGAATCACGATGTCGCCGTCGCCCGCCCGGATCAGGCGCAGCGACTGGATCGCGGTCGGGAACAGGTTGGGCGGCAGCTCCGAGAAGAACGGCACCGGCAGAAAGCCTTCGGGATACTGGACGAACGCCGACAGATCGAGGGCCCGGTCCCGCGCCCGCTGGGCGATCGCCGCCGGGTCGCCCCCGGCGGCGACGGGAAGCGGCGCGACCTCCGCCTCCAGGTCCACGGGGGACTGGCGGGCCGCGAACTTGGCCAGCGCCGGCGATTCGTGCGCGAAGGTCGTCGCCAGCACCGATACGATCTCGTCGGATCGCTCGCCGAGCGACTCGAGCACCTTGCAGCCGACGATCGCGGGCAGGAGGTGGCCCGAGCGCGCGTCGTGCATCGCGACCGCCCGGATGACCTGGGCCGCCGCCGGCCGGTCGCCGAGCGCCAGCAGCAGGTCCGCGATCTTGCGGCGGCTGTCGTTGTCCAGCGGATTGAGCGCCAACATGTGGTCGTGGGCCGCCAGCGCGCCCGCGTACTGCTTGGCCCGCGCCAGCGTCCTGGCCTCGTTCTTCAGGTCGCGCAGCTTGATCGCCATTGCGCCGAAGTTAGCCTCAGCGTGAAATGTGATCCAGTGAAGACGCCTCTGGAAGCCGTGGAGGCCCTCGGGCTGGAAACGCTGGGGCAATCCGTCGAGGGCCGGCCGATCCGGGGACGACGGTTCGGAGGCCCGGGCGCGGCGTTGCTGGTGTTCGGCGGCATTCACGGGGACGAGCCGGCCAGCGTCGACGCGCTCTGCGAGCTGGTGCCGCGTGTCGCTGCGCGCATGCAACCGGCCGTGCCGGTCTGGCTGCTGCCGGCGGTCAATCCGGACGGCGTCGCGCGCGGCCTCAAGAACTCGGCGCGCGACGTCGACCTCAATCGGAACTTCGCGGCGCAGTCGTTCCGCACCGAGCACGCGGCCGGTTATTTTCCCGGGGCCGCCCCGCTGTCCGAGCCGGAGACGCGCGTCATCGCCGACCTGGTCGAGCGGGCGCCGATCGCGGCCGTCGTGGCCGTGCACGCGCCGTACGCCTGCGTCAATTTCGACGGCCCGGCGGCGGCGTGGGCGGATGCGGTCGCCGCGGCCTGCGGGTGGCCGGCGCGCGCCGACCTCGGCTACCCCACGCCGGGTTCGCTCGGAAGCTGGCTCGGCGTCGATCGTGGATTGCCGGTTTTGACGCTGGAGCTGCCCCCGGGGCCGCTGGCGGGATTCCGCGCCCAGGCGTCGGCGGCGCTGGACGAAGCGATACGGGCCGCGCCAATCGCCTGACTCGGGACCCTGGGAGGGTCCCGCACCTCCCGCGATGAGCTCCGCGCGGCAAAAGCCGCGCTACGCTCGACGCGCCTAACGCGTGTAAACTGCTTGACACGGGAGCGTTGGTCGTCTTTCCTGGCCTCCTTCTCGCCGTCCCGGCTACTGATCGCTAGACCGCTTCAACGCCCAACCGCGACCCCCGGCCCTCACAGCACATGGACAAGGACATCGAGCGCGCGTTCCTGGACACGATCGCGAGGGCGCTGGTCTCCCTCCCCTTCGATCTGAAGGTCCTGCTCGAGGCGGTCGCGGACTCCGATCTCGAGCGCGAGGTGCGTGAGGTGGCGGCCGCGACCGTCGTCCACGTGATCACGCCGAAGGACGGCAACGTCGACGCGCCGCTGCGCTTCAGCGAGGACGTGGTTCAGCTGCGGCTGGCGCTGGCCAAGGTGGCCGCCGAGGGCGGCGAAGGCGCGCCGGCGTTCCGGGAGCGGTTCGCGGAGGACTTCACCCGTTTCGATGACGAGCTGAAGCTGTTCCGGCAGACGCTGGGCGACGAGATCATCGAATGGCTGGACAGCCGCTGGAGCTGGATGCTCAAGGCCGTGTACGCCAAGAAGAAGATCCCGATGTTCGTCGACGACGAGGAGGTCGGAACCTTCCTGTACGACGAGGGGTTGCGCTTCGGGACCCTCTACCCGATCACGGAGAAGTCGCTGGCCGGACGGGTCAAGCAGGTGCAGCCGTTCGTCGACCACCTCGCGCGCAAGCGCGATCAGGACAAGAGAAAGATCACGTCCTGACGGGGGCGTGGTCCAGCCGGCTGCCGGTCTAGAGGTCCTTCGATGTCGCGAGTGTCCGACGGAAAAGCGGCCGCGCCGTTTGGCGCCGAGCCTGCCGGCGTGCTGGACCTGGCCGCCGAGATCGCGGGCGGGATCGCGCCGCCGGATCCCGCCGTCACCGTCGCCGCGCGCGCGGCGGCGTCGCATCTGATCGAGCTGCCGGCGGGACAGCTGCGCCACACCATCGAGAAGGTGATCATGGGCAAGGCGCTGGGCGCCGGCCTGCAGTGGATGCACGAGGCGGGCGTGCTGGCGGCGGTGCTGCCCGAGCTGGATGCCACCGTCGACTTCTCGCAGGAGGGGGGGCGGCGGCACAAGGACGTCTGGGAGCACACGAAGCAGGTGGTGCTGCAGTCGGTCCCGAGCCCGATCGTCCGCTGGTCGGCCTTGCTGCACGACATCGGCAAGGTGCGGACGCGCGTCATGCTTCCTGACGGGAAGGTGACGTTCCACCGCCACGCCGAGGTGGGCGCGCGGATGTGGGAGCCGATCGCCAAGCGGCTCGGGTTCGACAAGCCGGAGCGGCATCAGATCCGTTTTTTGATCCTTCACCACCTGCGCGCGAACGCGTACGAGCCGAGCTGGACCGACGCCGCCGTGCGCCGGTTCGATCACGAGATGGGCGACCACCTGGACGACCTGCTCGAGCTGTCTTGCGCGGACGTGACGTCGCGCCGGCCGGGGCGGCGCGAGGAGGCGATCCGCAACATCGAGGCGCTCAAGGAGCGCATCCTCGCCATCCGGGCGCTGGACGCGCGCGTCCCGCCCCTGCCGGCGGGCCTGGGCAACGCGATCATGGAGACGTTCGGCATCCCGCCGTCGAAGCGGATCGGCGAGCTGCGCAAGCTGTGCGAGGACGCGATCGAACGCGGCGAGCTGGAGGAACGGCGCGAGGCCGACTACTACATCGAGTACCTGCGCAAGAGCGGCGCGGCGTAACGGCCGTCAGCGGTTCTCGAGCCGGCCGACGCGCTCTTCCAGCTTCGTGACGCGCGTGTCGAGGTGCGTGACGCCGGCAGTGGGCGCGCCGGCCGCCTCCATCGTCGCCTTCAAGATCTTGCCCATCGAGCGCTGCCGGCGCGCCAGCGTCAGCAGCGTCGACTCGACGACGCCGAGGCGTTCGTTCGTGATGTCGACGCGCTGGCTCGTCAGGTCGATGCGTTCCTCCAGAACATCGAACCGGTGATCCATGGCGTCGAACCGGTGATCCATGGCGTCGAACCGCTGGTCCATGGCGTCGAACCGCCTGTCCATTCCGTCCAGCCGCTTGTCCACACCGTCGAAGCGCTCCTGCATCTCCTTGCGCAGCGCCTTCAGAATCTCGATCGTCAGGTCCTCGCTGGCCATGACTGCCTCCTCACGGTAGCACGTCGCATTGCGAACGGCGTGCCGCGTTCGAGGCGCGGGATTTCGCGTCGATCGGCTGGCCGGCCCGGCCGTCGACCGGCCGCCGTCCGACGCGCGGACGCGCAAAATGAGGCCCGGCCGCGCGCCGCTGGTAAGCTGCCGCGCGTGACCCCGCCCTCCTTCGCGTCCGTGGAGCTTTCCGATCCGCGCTTCGAACACGACGGTCTGCGCGTAATCACGGTGCGCAGCCGCGCGCTCGGACGGCGCGGTGACGTCTGCTTCTGGGCGCCCCCGATCGGCGCCGCGAGCGCGCCGCTGCCGCTGCTGATCCTGCTGCACGGTGCGGACGGCAGCGCCTGGTCGTGGCCGCTGCGAGGCGGCGCGCACCTGACCGCGTCGCGCCTGATCGAGACGGAGGAGATCGCGCCCGTCGCGATCGCCATGCCGGCGGACGGCATGTGGGGCGGCGGCAGCGGATACGTCGCGCACGGCGACGCCGATTACGAGCGCTGGATCGTCGACGAGGTCCCCGCCGTCGCGGCGCTGGCCGACGATCGCGTCGGGCCCGCGGCGCCGCTGACGATCGCCGGGCTGTCGATGGGCGGATTCGGCGCGCTTCGCCTGGGCGCCAAGTACCCCGACCGCTTCCGGGGCATCTCGGCGCACTCGGCCGTGACGACCCTCGGCCGCCTGGCGGAGGCGACCGGCGACAAGCTGGATGCGCTGCCCGGCTTCGGCCAGCCGGACGGCACGGCGCTGCACTGGCTGGAGGTCAACGCGGGCCGGCTTCCGCCGCTCCGCTTCGACTGTGGGACCGACGATCACCTGCTGGCGGGCAACCGGGCGCTGCACGCGGCGCTGGACGCGCGCGGCATCGAGCACCAGTACGAGGAGTTCGCGGGCGGCCACGACTGGCCCTACTGGCGGCTGCACCTGGCCGACACACTCCGCTTCCTGGACGGCGTCGCCACGCGCGCCCCGGGCGGCGAGCAGTGACGCGCGCCGCGCGCGGCAGCCGCTAGCCGAGCGTGATCAGCTCGGCGCGTGCCGCCTTGCCGTCGATGTGGAGACGGCCCACGCAGATGGGAAGACGGAAGCGCCGGGGCCCGGCGCTGCCCGGGTTGAAGAACAGCACGCCGTCGCGTACGTCCTCGGAGGGTTGATGCGAGTGACCGGCCACGACGACAGCGACGCCGGCGGCCGCTGGATCGAGATCCAGCTCATGGACGTCGTGGACGACGTAGATCGATACGCCCTCGGCCTCGAGCAGCGCCGTCGCCGGAACCCGCGCGGCCCAGGGCCCCCTGTCGTTGTTGCCGCGGACGGCGGTGACGGGCGCGATCTCCTCGAGCGCGGAGAGCACCTCCGGCGCGCCGATGTCGCCGGCGTGAATGATCTGTTCGGCGCCCCGCAACGCCGCGACCGCTTCGGGGCGGAGCAGGCCGTGCGTGTCGGAGATGACGCCGATGACCACGGCCGCCGCCGCTCCTAGTCCCAGTCGCCGACGCCCTCGAGCGGCTCGCCCTTCTCCCAGTGCTCGAGGTTTCGTTTCCGGCGGCGCAGCGCCTGCACCTGCTTGAACAGCCAGACCGCGCAGCCCGCCGACACGAGCACGGCGATGATCAGCATCGGCAACGGCATACGCTCAGTTTGAACTTTCACGCCGCCGAATGCCAGACTCCGTATTCCGATGCCCGAGCTGCCGGATCTGGTCCATGTCGAAGCGGGACTGCGCGCGACCGTCGTGGGCAAGCGCATCACGGCGGCCCGCACCGGCGACCCGACCGTCCTGCGCGTGATGGTGACGGATCCGTTTCCGGCCGTGCTGGTCGGGCGGACGCTGGGAGGCGTCGAGCGGCGCGGTCACTTCATGCGTTTCGCGCTGGACGCCGATCTGGTCCTGATCATCAACGCGATGCTGGTCGGCCGCTACCGCCTCGTGCCGCCGGGAACCGAGGCGAACAAGAAAGACCCCCGATCGCTCGCGCTGGCGCTGGCGTTCGACGGCGCGCCCGAGCTGCACTACCTGGACGACAAGCGAATGGGCAAGGTCTACGTGGCGCGCGCGGCCGACGAGAAAGCGATCCCGATCTACGGGCAGCTGGGCGTCGATCTGCTGTCGCCGGCTTTCACCCGCGACGCGTTCGGCGCGGTGATCGCGCGCCGCCGCGATCAGGTGCGGGCGTTCCTGATGGACAAGCGCGCGCTCGCATCGATCGGGAACGCCTACGCCGACGAGATCCTGTTCGCGGCCGGCATCCATCCGAAGACGTTCTGCAACAAGCTCGCTCCCGAGGAGATCGACGCGCTTTTCGCCGCCGTCGGACGCGTGCTCGGCGACGCGATCGCCGAGATTCGCCGGCGCGACGAGCCGATCGAGGTCAAGGTGCGCGACTTCCTCAAGGTGCGCGGCCGCGACGGCAAGCCGTGCCTCGTCTGCGGGACCACCATCCGCGCCGTCCGCGTCGGCGACGGCGACGCCTGCTTCTGCCCCCACTGCCAGCGCGAGACCCGCAAGCTGTTCGTCAACTGGACGAAGCTCAACGACGCGCCGACTGCGTCAGCGCGTACAAAAAGATCGCGCCCGCCGTCGCGACGTTGAGCGAATCGGCGCCCGTCGACATCGGGATCGCGTGGGGAGCCGGCGAGCTCTGCTCGCCGCGGACCATCGCGGGAGGGTTCGGGAACCCTCCCAGGGTTCCCGACATAGGAATAGTCACCCGGTGATCGCACGCCGCCCGCGCGGCGTCGGAGAGCCCGGGCCCCTCGGCGCCGAGCAGCAGCGCGAAGCGGGCGGGCGGAACGAAGCGGGCGAGCGGCGTCGCGCCCGGTTCGACCACCGCGCCGACGATCGCCACGCCGTCGGCGCGCAGCGCCTCCAGCTCGGCCGGCCACGCCCCGGCCTGGAGTCGGATGACGGGCAGACCGAACACCGCCCCGAGCGAGACGCGGATCGCCTTGCGGTAGAACGGATCCGCGCAGCGCGGGGAGAGCACCAGCGCGTCCGCCCCGAACGCCGCCGCGTGACGCGCCAGCGCGCCCAGGTTGTCGACGTCGGTCAAATCTTCGGCGACCACCAGGGTCCGGGCCCCGCGAGGCAGCGGCGCGGACGCCGGCCGCTCGCCGATCGCGAGACAGCCGCGGTGGACGTGGAACCCGGCGACCGCGTCCAGCACCGGCTGAGCCGCGACGAACACCGGAAAGGGGCCGCCCAGCGCCTCCGCCAGCGTCGCCAGGCGCGCCGGCGTCAGCAGGACCGAATGCACGGTCAGGCCGCTGCCGATGAGCCGCCGCACCACCCGCTCGCTCTCGGCGACGAAACGGCCCCCCTCGGCGTTCAGATGCCGTTCCTTGAGATGGCGATAGTCCTGCAGGCGCGGATCGGCCGCGTCGCGCACCTCGATGGGGGGCAAGCTCACGCCCGAAGAATACGCGCCTCGCTTCGCGCGCTCATAGACCGCGCATGATAAAAAGCGACCGGATGCGGGTTCCGCGCCGTCTGCTTCTGGTCGCCGCCCTGGCCGTCGCGCTCGGCTGCACAAAACAGCCCGAGACGCCGCACGGATCGCCGGTCCTCCTGCAGGTCGTCTGGGAGGTCGGTGGCGCGCCCACCGTCGTCTGGAACCGCGATCCCGACGCCGCGGTCGCGCCGCTGGCGCCGGCAGGCGGGTCGAAGATCGACTTCGTGTTCGATCGCCGGCTGGACGGCGCCCGCGTCGAGGACACCGTCGACGGCGGCCCGGCGCCCAAGGCCAACCCGCCCATCACCGTCAGCTGGGACGACATGGCGACGGTGATGGCCGACCCGCCGTTCGCCGCCAACGTCTTCTACGACAGCCTGCCCAACTGGGGCCCGGGGACGACATCGGCGTTCGTGCAGCCGATCATCGCCGGCTTTCCGTCCGCGACGGCCGTGACCTTCACCCTCGACCCGAACGGGCTCACCAGCATCTACGGCGAGCCGCTGGACGGGACGTCGACGGTCACACTGATGACCTCTCCTTTGACTGTCGGCCTGCCGAGCGGGACGGCGACGGTCCCGACCGACTATCTCGCCCCGGTCACCTTCTCGACGCGCGCGCCGGCCGGCGCGGCGCTGACGGGCTTCATCCACGTCTCGGCGGGCGGGCAGGCGCTGCCGTTCGATCCCCAGAACGACAGCCGGGACGCGACGCGCCTCTACCTCAAACCACGCGGCTGTCCGTGGCCGGTCGATTCGCGCGTCGACATCACGGTCGACCCCGGCCTGCCCGACGGGTTTGGCCGGCCGCTCGCAGCCACCGCGAAGGGCAGCTTCATGACCGCGCGGATCGCCTCGCAGCCGATTGACGGGGGTTGCGGCCCGGGCGACGCGAGCGTGATGGACGCGAACGACGGCGGCGCCGACGACGCCGGCCCGGCCGACGGTCAGTCGAACTGACGGGCGAACACGTCCGCGAACGCGGCGCGAACGCCGCGCTTGACCGCGGCCATCTCGACCGGAAGCCCCAGCTCGCCGGCCATCGATCCCATCACGGCGGCATCCAGCCCGCACGGGTTGATGGCGGCGAAGCGCCCGAGATCCGTCGCGACGTTCAGCGCGAACCCGTGCAGCGTCACCCAGCGCTTCACCGCCACGCCGATCGACGCCAGCTTGCGCTCGGCGGCGGCGTTCCAGACGCCCGTCCATCCCGGCTTGCGCGTCGCCGGCAGGCCAAAGCCGGCCAGCGCGCGGATGATCGACTCCTCGAGGTTGCGCAGGTAGACGTGCAGGTCGCGCTCCGGCTCCCGCAGCAGAAAGATCGGGTAGCCGACCAGCTGGCCCGGACCGTGGTACGTGACGTCGCCGCCCCGCTCGATCTCGTAGAGCGGCGTATCGCCCACGTCGATCAGATTGTCGCGCTTGGCGCTTCGCCCCGCCGTGATGACGTGCGGGTGCTCCACGAACAGAAGCGTGTCGGGGATCTGATCGCGCTGGCGCTCCGCCACCATCGCCAGCTGCATCGCCCAGACGTCGGCGTAATCGCGCGTGCCGAGATCGATGACGCGGGCCTGCACTGTCAATCGTTCACCGATTCTGAATATGGATCGCTTCGCCCAGGCTCGCCTTCGCCGCCTCCATGATCGCCTCGGGCAGGGTCGGGTGGGCGTGGATGGTGAGACTGAGGTCGTCGGCCAGCGCGCCCATCTCGATGGCCAGCGCCGCCTCGGCGATGATGTCGGAGGCGCCGTTGCCCACCACGTGGATGCCCAGCACCTCCTTGCTCGCGGCGTCGATCACCACCTTCACGAAGCCGTCGGTGTCCGCGTTCGCAAGGGCGCGTCCGAGCACGGAGAACGGGAACTTGCCGACCTTGACGTCGCGCCCCCTCTGCTTCGCTTCATCAGCGCTGATGCCGGCCGACGCGACCTCCGGATCGCTGAAGATGACGGCCGGGATGACGCGCACGTCGAACTCCGACTTGTGACCGGCAATCACCTCGGCGACGACTTCCGCCTCTCGCGAAGCCTTGTGAGCCAGCATCGGCTGGCCTGCGACGTCGCCGATCGCGTAGATACCGGGGACGTTGGTGCGACGGCGAGAATCGACGGTGATGAAGCCGCGGTCGACCTTCACTCCGACCTCCTCCAAGCCGAGGCCCTCCCAGTTCGGCCGCCGGCCGACCGCGACCAGGACCTTGTCGGCATCAAGAGTGACGTCCTTGCCGCCGGCGTCGATGACGACCGTGGCGCGCCCGCCCGCTTCGCTCCACGACTTCGCCTTCGCGCCGGTCATCACCTCGACGCCCAGCTTCTTCAGCTTGCGCGCGACGACCTGGACGATGTCCGGATCGTTGCCGGGCAGAATGGCGGGCAGCGCCTCGACCACCGTCACCTTCGACCCCAGCTTGGCGTACAGAGTGCCGATCTCGATGCCGATGTAGCCGCCTCCGATCACGACGAACCGTTCCGGCACCGTGTCGAAGGCCAGCGCGCCGGTCGAATCGACGATCCGGTTGCCGTCGAACTTGAAACCCGGGATCTCGATCGGGCGCGAGCCGGTCGCGACCACGATGTTGTCCGCCTGGATCGTCGTCTTGCCGCCGTTCGGGTCGGTCAGCTCGACGGTGTTGCGCGAGGTCAGGCGCGCGACGCCGGTGCGGTAATCGCAGCCGTTGGCCTTGAGCAAGATCTTGACCCCGCCCGTCAGCTTGCTGACCACCTCGCCCTTCCACGTCTGCATCTTGGGCATGTCGACGCGGAAGTTGTCGGCGAGGATGCCGATGTCCGCGCCGTGGCGGAGCTTGTCGTAGTACTTGGACGCGGTGATCAGCGCCTTCGACGGGACACAGCCGACGTTCAGGCAGATGCCGCCGGGCTTGTCGCGCTCGACGACCATAGACTTTTTCTTGAGCTGCCCGAGCCGGATGCCCGCGACGTAGCCGCCCGGGCCGGCGCCGATCACCAGCGCCTCCACGTGAACCTTTTCGTCCGCCATGCGGCGGCTCATACCACAACGGTTGCGTGCCGTCAGCGCGCCGCCGCCGTCACGGACGTGATTCGTGCCGGAACCACTCGCGGGCCTCGTTCGACGACGGCGACGGATCGAGCTCCACCGCCTTGTCGAAGTCGGCCCCCGCGCCCGCCTGGTCGCCGACGACGTGCCGCACCAGCCCGCGCAGGCGGTAGGCGGCGGCGTTGGTGGGATGCCTCTCGACCACATCGTCGGCTCGCGCAACGGCCTCATCGAAACGATTCAGCTGCAGCAGCGCCCGGATTCGCAGCTCGAGCGCTTGATCGCGGTAGGCGGGCTTCGCGAGCAGCGGCTCGGTCAGATCGAGCACGGTGTTCGGGTCGTCGTGCGCGGCCGCCGCCTTGGCCAGAGCGATCGGCGCGGCGTGCACGATCGGAATCGGCCGCAGCGACGCCGCCACGATCAGCGCGCCGACCGCGAACGCCAAGGCCATCCGCGCCCGGTGCTTGCGCGGCTCGGCGCCCGCCGCGACCGCCCAGGTGTAAAGCGCGCCGAACAGGAGGCCGCCGCCGTGCGCGTAGTTGTCGAAGCCGGCGTAGACACCGATCGCGAACCAGGCGGCGATCCAGATCAGCTGCTGCCGGATGGCCGGGTTCTGGGTGAACGCGCGCCAGCTGCCGGCGCGGAGCCGCAAGATGGCGAGCAGCCAGCCGACCACGCCGAACAGCGCGCCCGACGCGCCGGCGCTGATGGCGTCGTGGCCGATGACGCTGGCCGCCGAACCGACGAGGCCGCTGCCGAGGTAGAGGACCAGGAATCTCCACCAGCCCAGCTGTTTTTCGGCGAGCGCGCAGATCCTGAAGCCGAAATAGACGTTGCAGAGGAGATGCAGCCAGCCGATGTGCAGGAACATCGAGGTGACCAGCCGCCACCATTGGCCCGCCCAGACCAGCTGCTGATTGTTGGCGCCGAACCGGATCAGCGTGGCTGTGGACGTGGTGTCGCCTCCCACCACCCTGACCACCAGGAACACGATGATGCAGACGGCGAACAGCGCCGTCGTGGTGGGCGCCTCGCGCAGCGTCTGGACGATGGACGTCCGCGGCGGCCGTGGCGGCTGCTGCGGCGGCGGTGCGTCCGGCGACGTGGTTTCGACACCCACACCGCAAATATAATCGTGAATCGCGCGGTCACGAATCGGCGGCCCGACGCCACATGCGGTCGGATGAGGAGCCGATGATGCCAACGGAGGGAGCGACCATCGTCGTGGTGGAAGGCGCTGACCGGGCCGAGTCCGTCGAGGCGGCGATCCAGCGTCGGGAACATGACGCCGCCCTGACCCTGTGCGCGCGGCAGCATGGGCCGGCGATCGGGCGGCTGTGCATGGCCCTGGTCGGCTCGCAGGCCGACGCCGAGGATCTGACGCAGGAGACGCTGCTCGCGGCGCGCGATGCCTTCGACAGCTGGCGCGGCGAGGGTTCGATCCGCGCCTGGCTGTTCGGGATCGCGCGGCGCAAGTGCGCCCGCCATCTGGAGAGCCGGACGGTCGGTCGCGCGAAGCTCGAGCTGCTGCGCGACGACGCTCAGCCGTCCGGGCCCGATCCGGCCGACGCGGCGTCCGAGCGCCAGCTGGCGGCGCGCGCGCGCCAGGCGCTTGCGGAGATCCGTCCCAGCGAGCGCGAGGCGCTGATCCTGCGCTACGCGGGCGGTCTCAGCTTTCGCGAGGTCGCCACCGCCTGCGGCATCGACGAGGCGGCGGCGCGCAAGCGGGTGTCGCGCGCGCACGCGCGCCTGCGCGCCGAGCTGGGCGCCGAGGTCGAAACCGCCATGCAGACCGAGAGACCGAGACCGACGTCAGGAGCAACCGATGAGTAGCCCGCTGTGCACCGAGGTGATCGACAACATGGCCGACGTGCTGGACGGCTCGGCCGACCAGCGGCTCGTCGACCACATCGCCGGCTGCGACACCTGTCGCGACGCCCGCCACGACGCCGAGCGCGGGCGCGCGCTGGTCGCCCGCGCGGGCGACGACTTCGTCGTCCCCGCCGATCTGGAGGCGCGCCTCGCCGCGGCGCTCGCCAAGCGGAAGCCGGCGCCACCGGCGCCCGCGGCGCGCCCGGCCCGCCCGCGCGACTGGCGCCGCCTCGGGACCGCGGCCGGGGTCTCGCTGGCGGCGGCCGCGGCGCTGGCGCTGGCCTGGCGCTTCGGCCACGGCGTGCCGGGAACGGGCGGCGACGTCGGCATGGGTGATGGCTGGCATGGCCAGGTGACGCGCGTGTCGCGCGCCGGCGGCGGGGCGGGCGGCCTGGTCCGTTGCGACGCGGGCCGCCGGTCCTGCGCGCCGATCGAGGCGGGCGGCGCCGTCGATTCGCGGTCCCTGCTCCGCACCGACGGCGAGACGCGGGCGTACCTCCGGCTCGCGGACGGGTCGCAGGTGGCGATGGATCGCTCCACCGAGATCGTGTTCGGGGCCGGCCGGCACGCGGTCCTCACGCGCGGCGCGATCGCGGCCGACGTCGCCCACCTGCCGACCGGCACGGCGCGCTTCGATCTGCCGCAAGGACACGCCGAGGTGCTGGGGACGAAGTTCGCGCTGCGCGCCGACGACGCCTGGACCTCCGTCGACGTCAGCCGCGGCGCGGTCGCCCTCGAGGACCGCCGCGCGCGCAGCGTGACGGTGCGGGCCGGCGAGGAGGGGCGGATCTTCACCGACCTGCCCCCCGACGTCGGCGCGGCGCCCGATCTCGGGCAGACGCTGGTCTGGGGCGAGGCGACGGGGCAGCCCGAAGAGGAAACCTCGGCGCGCGGGCTGGGCGAGCTGCGGGCGAAGAAGCCGGGCAGCCAGCGCGAGCTGGATCGCGCGGTCCGCCTGAGCGCGCACGCGGTCAAGGTGCGGATCGCGGGCGCGGTCGCGCGCACCGAGGTCGACGAGACGTTCAGCAACGACACCGGCGAGGTGCTGGAGGGGATCTACCGATTCCCGCTGCCGCCCGACGCCAAGATCGAACGCCTCGCGCTGGAGGTGGACGGGCGGATGGTCGAGGGCGCGTTCGTCGACCGCGATCGCGCGGCGGCGATCTGGCGGGGCGCCATCGCCCACGCCGCGCCCCAGATGCCCAAGCCGAAAGAAGAGATCATCTGGGTGCCCGGGCCGTGGCGCGATCCGGCGCTGCTCGAGTGGCAGCGCGGCGGGCGCTTCGAGCTGCGCATCTTCCCGATCCCGCGGCACGGCTCGCGGCGGATCGTGCTCGCGTACACGCAGACGCTCAGCCCCGCGGGCGGCATGCGGCGCTACGCGTATCCGCTGGCGCACGATCCGGCCGGGTCGACGCGCATCGACCGCTTCGACGTCGACGTGCAGGTGCGCGGCCAGGACCCGCAGCTCGGCGTCCGCGCCTACGGGTACCCGCTGCGCCGCGACCGCGACACGGACGACGGTGCGGCGGCGATGGCCTGGTCGGCGCGCGGCTTCGTGCCGGCCGGCGACCTGCTGATCATGTTCGCGCCCGTCGACCGCGGCGCGGAGCTGTCGGCCTGGGCTTACCGGGAGGGCGGCGCCGCACAGACCCTTGGACTTTCCGGTGACAGCAGCACGGTCGCGCTCGCGCTGCGGCCGCGCCTGCCGCGCGTCGAGGAGAACGCGCGGCGCGACTTCGTGCTGATCGTCGATTCGAGCCGATCGATGTTCGGCGAGACCTACCAGCGCGCGGTCCGTCTGGCGGCCCGCTTCACCGGCGAGCTGGATCCGGCCGACCGGGTGACGGTGCTCGCCTGCGACAGCCGCTGCCGCGCCCTGCCCGGCGGCTTCGCGGCGCCCGGACCCGACACGGCGGCGCGCATCGGCCGCTTCCTGGCGGGCATCACGCCCGACGGCGCGTCCGACGTCGCCGGCGCGATCGCGGCGGCCGCGGCGACCGGCCGCCCGAACGGCGGCGCGCTGCGCATCGTCTACTTCGGTGACGGCGCGCCGACCATCGGGCCGGTGCGCCCGGCGTCGCTGACGCGCGCGGTGGCGCAGGCGATCCCGGCCGGCCGCGGCACCGTCACGGCGGTCGCCATCGGCGCCGAATCGGATCTGCAGATGCTGGGGGCGCTCGCGCGCGGCGGCGGCGGCGTCGCCCTCCCCTACGCGCCCGGCCAGACGACGGCCGAGGCGGCGTTCGCGGTGCTCGGATCGGTTTACGGAAACGCGCTGCGCGACGTGACGCTATCGCTGCCGGAGGCGCTGCACGAAGTGGCGCCGCAGAAGCTCGACACCATCCCGGCGGGCGGCGAGGCGTTCGTGGTGGCGCGGCTGGCGGGCGCGGAGGCGGCAGGGACGGTCGTTCTGCGCGGGAAGGTCGGCGCGCGCGACTTCGAGCAGCGCTACCCGCTGCGCGTGACCGCGTCGACGTCGGCCGGCAACGCGTTCGTGCCGCGCCTCTTCGCGGCGGTGCGGATCGCCGATCTCGAGCGCGACGACGCGCCCGAGGCGAAGCAGCGCGCTCTCGAGCTGTCGAGCCGGTTCAACGTCGCCAGTCGCTGGACGTCGCTCCTGGTGCTGGAGAGCCCCGCGATGTTCCGCGCCTTCGGCCTCGACAACAACCGGACGACGCCGGAGTGGACGGGCGAGGAGGCGAGCGAGGGGACGACGGCCGACGGCGAGGTCGCGGTCGCGACCAAGAACGACGAAGCCAAGATGAGCAAGGTGATGGGCGACGCTTTCCGCGACGGACCCGGAAGGAGCGGGTATGGCATGGGCGGCCTCGGCGCGGTCGGGACGGCGGCGGGCGGCGGCGGTAAGGGCGAGGCGATACCGGACCATCTGCTCGGGAGGATGACGGGCGGGCGGGCCATGACGAAACCGGCCGCCTCTCGCGCCGACGACCCGCTCGACGGCCTCACGCAGCCTGCCCCGGAGTTGCCCAAGGCGATCATTACCGACAAGCTGATGGCGGCAAACGGCGCCGGCCACCGGGGCGAGGAGGCTTCACCGGCGCCGCCTCCGGTGGCCACGCCGCCGGTGCCGGCAGCGGAAGCGGCGGCGCCCGCACCGGCGCCGCCCCTGACGACCGCCGCGCGGCCGCATCGAAAGCCGCAGGAGACGCCGGCGCAGGCAGAGGCGATGCGCCGCCAGGAGGCGCTGGCTCGTGCGCGCGCGCTGCAGGTGCCGCGGTTCGTCGGCAACCGGCGGATGATCCCGATGCGGCGGATCTGGGAGCGGGTCGGCGCGGTCGTCACCGACCGCCTCGCGCCGCGCGCCGCGGGACGGACCACCATCGCCAATCTGGAATCGCGACTCGGCGCCGACGAGAACCGGCGTGATCTCGTCAAGCGCCTCTACACGCTGCACATGCTCGCCGACGACGTCGACGCCGCGGGCGATGCCGCCGAGCGCTGGGCTGCCAAGGCGCCGCTCGATCCCGAGGCGCTGCGCGCGCGCGCCGACGTCGCCGCCCGCCGCGGCGATCGCGACGGCGCGATCCGCATCCTCGGCAGCGTGGTCGAGGTCCGTCCCGACGACGCGAAGGCGCAGGGGCGGCTGGCGCGCCTCTGGCGCTGGGCCGGGGAGCCGGCGCTCGGCTGCCGCCCGCTGGAGGCGCTGGCCGAGCTGCACCCCGGCGACGCCGCGCGCGTCGTCGACGCGGTCCGCTGCGCGCGCCGCGCGGGCCTGTACGACCTGGCGGACGACCTGATCGCCGCCGCCGAGCCCAGGGCCGCAGGCGCGATCCGGTCGCTGCTCGACCGGCCCGAGCCGGACGACACGGGCTTGCGCGGCGACCTGCGCGTCGAAGCGGTCTGGTCGGGCGAAGACACCGATCTGGACCTCACCATCCTCGACCCGCACGGCCAGCGCGTCTCCTGGTTCGGCGGCCCGACGCGCGCGACGCTCTCCGCGCGCGACGCCGTCAGCCCCGGCCGCGAGGCGCTGGCGCTTCGCGGCGCCGGCCCGGGCGAATACGTCATCGAGATCAACCGCCAGGTCGGTGACGGCGAGGACGAGGAGGGCGGCATCATTCATGGCGAAGTCATCGTGACGGTGGCGGGGGCGCGGCAGCGGCTGCCGTTCACGCTGCGCGGTCAGCACGCGCGCATCGCGCTGGCGAACATCACGCTGGTGCCGCGGCTGGTCCCGCTCGATCCGACGGCGCCGCCTCCCCTGCAGGTGCCGCGCCCCGCCCGCCGCTCGTCCGATTCCCTCTTCTAAACGGCCGTTCGGCGCGGGCTGGCGACCGTTCGGCCGGGCCGGCGCCCTCCGCGCCGGCGCAATCGGCAACATGGACGCTGATGAAGCGCCCGCTCTTGATCCGTTTCGTATCGGTGCTGGCTTCGTTCGCGGTGACGACCGCGATCGTGCCGCGCGAGGTCGCCGGCCACGCCGCCCAGCCTCTCTTCGACGGCGAGGTGGCGGCGCAGGACGCGCTGGCGCGCGAGGTGGCGCGCGAGCTCGCCGCCCAGCCGAGCCGGCAATTCTACCGGAGCGGATCGCCCCGGTTCGACGGCCAGTCGGCGATCGCGATCTACCAGATGGGGATCCTGGGAATGGGACAGATCATCCGCGAGCATCCCGAGCGCCGCGACGAATACCTGCCGGCCATGCGCGCCGCGGCCGCGCGCCTGGTCGATCCGCGCACGCTGCCGACGGCGGCGCGCGTCTGGGGTGAAAACGGCGTCGTCGCGATGGCACCCGGTGCGGGCCACGCCTATCTTGGTTACATCAACCTCGCGCTCGGCATGTTGCGGGCGGTCGATCCCGAGACGCCGTACGCGGCGCTCAACGACCGGCTGACCGCGGCGCTGGCCGATCGGCTGGACCGATCGCCGACCGGCCTCATCGAGACGTACCCCGGCGAAACCTGGCCGCCTGACGTCGCCGCGGTGGCCGGATCGATCGGGCTGCACGGCGCGGTGACGGGTGTCGATCGGCGGGCGCTGCTGGAACGTTGGGCCCGGCGGTTCGAGGCGTGCGCCGTGCACCGATCCGGATATCTCGTCCAGCGCGTCAAGAGCGGCACCTGCAAACCGATCGACGCGCCCCGCGGGTCGGGGACGGCCATCGCGTCCTATTTTCTCGGCTTCGCGGACGCGCGGCTGTCGCGGCGGCTTTTCGAAGCAATTCGCGACCAGGGACGCGCCTGCGTGCTCGGATTTTGCGGCATCCGTGAATACGCGCCCGGGTTTCGCGGCAAGGGCGACGGCGATTCTGGACCGGTGGTCATG
>DATFXS010000404.1:0-2106 GCA_035315605.1 Polyangia bacterium | reverse complement strand
GCGAGCGGAGCCGCTAGGGCGCCGCCGGCTGCAGGCGGCGGCGTTCGAACAGGAACGCGCTCTTGCCGCTGACGCTGCTCGTCTCCTTGACCTTGCGCTTCAGCGACGCGGCCATCTGGGCGAGCGCGCCCGGGTGGTCGGTGCCGTGCACCGCTTCGCTCGGCACGACGGCGACGCTGAGCGTGATCAAGGGGACCGACACCTCCTGCCCGCGCCGATCGGTCGCGCGGAAGGAGCCGCGTTCCACGTCCTTCGGGTCGAACAGGTCGATCTTGCCCGCGTCGAACTGCGCGCACAGCGCAGCGACGCCCGCCGGGTCGACGGCGCTCGGCGAGACGATCACGAAGTCGTCGCCGCCGATGTGCCCCAGCTTGGCGTCCGCCGAGAGGCTGGACAGCGCGCGCGACAGCACGCGCGCCAGGCAGCGGATCATCTCGTCGCCGCGGAGGAATCCGTAGCAGTCGTTGTACTCCTTGAAGCGATCGAGGTCGGCGTACAGCACGCAGGCGTTCGGCTGGTCGAGCGCGTTCAGGATCCAGCGCTCGATGCTCCGGTTTCCCGGCAGCCCGGTCAGCGGGCTCGACCCCTGCGCCGACTGCACCTCCAGCGCGGTCGACCGCATCAGGAGCTGGCGAATCGTGACCGTGCCGATCAGGCGCCCGTCGGCGTCGGTGACGATCACCGGGTCGTACAGCTCGTCGGCAGGGCGCTCCATCGCCAGCTTGGCCAGCGCGGTGACGTTGATCGAATCCTCGACGATCAGCGGGGCACGCCGCGCCAGATCTTCGGCGGGCTTCCACTGGAACAGGTGATAGCCGACCGGCCCGCCGGTCCGGAAGTAGTAGTGCTGCCGCGTGACCAGACCGACGGGCCGCTCATCGCGGATGATCACCAGGTGATCGAGGCCTGGCTCGCGCCGGAACTGGCGGTCCACGTCCT
Organism: Polyangia bacterium; assembly: GCA_035315605.1. GTDB lineage: Bacteria > Myxococcota_A > Polyangia > Fen-1088 > Fen-1088 > JADGRB01. Next base: position 1,167 of record DATFXS010000404.1, on the reverse strand, counting down.
CGCCCCGCTTCTGCCGCTCGCGGATCGTCGCGCAGCGAATCACCAGCGGCCCGACCGTCTCGTTGAGGTCGGATTCGCGGTAGTTGAACTGACGCATCACCCGCCGCAGCTCGGCCCGCACTTCCGGCGGCGGCTCGGCGGGCAGGCGGACGGGACGGGCGAACAGGAACCCCTGCGCGTAGCGGACGCCGAGGCGGGCGAGCGTCTCCAGCTCCTCCCAGGTTTCGACGCCCTCCGCGATCAGCGCGGCGTCGACGCTGGCCGTGAAGGCGACCAACGACTTCACGAGGTGCTGTTTGTAGGAATGGCGGTGGATGTCGCGCGACAGCGACATATCCAGCTTCATGAAGTGGGGCGAGCAGGTGACCAGCGTGACCAGACCTGAATGTCCCGCACCCAGATCGTCGAGGGCGATCTTGAATCCCTTGTCGACGTAGTGGCGAATCTGTCGTTCGAACGCGCCGTAGTCCATGATCGATTCGCGCTCGGTGATCTCGATGACGATGTTGCGCTGATCCAGCGCCAGCCCGGCCAGCTTCTCCTGCATGTGGCCGTTGAGCATGCGCGGATCGCCGATCACGTTCGGGCTGACGTTCAGGAAGAAGAGACGGGAGCGCTGCTCCGCCGGGAGGCGGGCGATCGTCTCGAGGGCGACGTCGCGACAGACCGTCTCCAGCTCGGACAGAAGACCCAGCTGTTCGGCCCGCGCGAAGATCTCGGCCGGCGACGACAGCGGTTCGGGCCCGCGGGACAGCACCTCCCACGCGATCGCCGAGCCGTGGTGCAGATCGACGATCGGCTGGAAGTGCGAGCTGATCAGCCGGTCGCCGACGATCGCGCGCACCAGGTCGTCGTGGGGGCTGCTGACGTCGAGTACCGGATCGTCAGCGATCGTCCCCAGAGCGTCCAAAGCAAATTATCGTACGGCTGCTCACGCCCGAATTTGTGCGACAGGATTGAAACAGCTGAGCCGTTCCAAAAATTGGATGTCGGCCACAGTGCGGCCGAGTCCCACCGACCGATTCGCGAAATCGACAGCAGTTCAGACGGTTTCGGCGCTGGGTGCGGGTTGACCGCGCGCGGGGCGCTCGCGAACGTCCTTGGCCGGAACGGGCGCGACCGCGGGCGCCGGTTGCTCCGCCGGCTCGGCAGGGACGGCGGCGTCGG
>DATFXS010000403.1:0-11435 GCA_035315605.1 Polyangia bacterium | reverse complement strand
GCCACTGGTGCCCAGCCGCGGCGCGCCCTCCAGGGGCGAGGTGATCGCCAGATCCATCGACGACGGCCGGAACGCGACCGGCTCGTTCGCGTAGGCGTCCAGCAGGCGGCGGCGCGCGGTCAGTGTCCGGTCCTCCGGGGTCGCGCCCCAGACCTTGTCGCCCCAGAAGAAATGCGCCACCGCCGTGCGGTGCGGCGTGCTGCCGAGCGCGCGATCCAGCGCGACATGCTCCGCCTCCCACATCGCGAGCAGCGCGGCTCCGACCTGCAGGTTGTGGGCGGGATCGAGCAGCTTGTCGTGCTGCAGATCGGCGCGCGGGAACGGCAGGCGCGCGCCGGCCGCGAACATCGACGGCTTGATCTGGAGCAGGCCGATGCCGGCCGACGTGACCGCCCCCGAGCGGCACCGGCTGGTCCGGTACGCCAACGCCGCCAGCATGAAGGGATCGCTGTTCGTCTGGGCGGCTGCCTCGCGGACGGCGCGTGCGACCTCGGGCAGGCCCTCGTCGCGCGCCACCTCGCCGCACATCTTCACGACGGCCGCGTCGAAGCGCGCGGCGTCGATTGGTCCGGTGACCGCCGGCGGCTCGGCCGGCCAGCCGCCCGGATCCTTCAGCTCGTGGATGCCGCGCTTGGGCGTGTTGGTAGACGGGCGCTGGCGCAGGCCGGCAACGACTGGACCGGCGTCATCGGGCGCGGCGGCAGCGGCGGCGACGGGGGCGTGCGCGCTGGCACCGGTGTTCGCGTCAGGCAGCTCGGCGGCAAGCAGGACCAGGGTCAGCGGAGCGAATGTCGCGAGCATCCAGGTACAGGAAGGGGATATCGGAGAACCTCGTCAAATCTTTACCCAATTTCGGCTCGTTCCACCGCGGCCGGTTGCGAGGTGCGATTTGACGAGCGTGATACCGTAACGCATGGCCGCCGTGGTGGCGTTGCTGCTGGTGCTGGTGTCGCAGCTGGGGTTCTGGGCGTTGCTGTACGCGGGCGCGTTCCTGGGCGCCCTGGGCGCCAACGTTCTCTTCTGGTGCGCGGCGTTTCCAGCCTGGGCCGTCGCCGGCCGGCGCTGGTGGCGAACGACGCCGACGCCGGACGTGGCGCTGGCGCTGCTGTTCATCTCCCAGACGATCGCGTCCTTCTGGCTCGCCCAGCAGGGTCTGTCGGAAGCCGCCAGCAACGCCTGGGGGTGGGTCGGGTTCTTCGGCGTGCCGCTGGCGCTCATCGCCACCGTCTTCGCGACGCTGCGGGTGCGGGCGGTGCGCCGGGCGGCCGACTTTTCCGGCGCGGTCACCGGCAACGCGAGCGTCGGGCCGAAGCCCGCGACCGTCGCAATCATCGCGGCGGTCGTCATCGCCGTCGCGCTCGCGGTGTTCGCGGTGCTGATCGGCGTGGCCATGGGCGGCCCGCGCTGACGAGCTGCGGTCGCACCTCAATCCGCACGCGCCTTTGCGAGATTTCGAAAAAAAGATGTTGACGGTCAACCATGCCAAGCTCAGGGTGACATCGTCATGTTGATCGTTCGCCAACCATCGCGCGCCGCGAAAAGCGCCTCGTCATTCGTGACGTGGTGCCGCAGCGAACGTCTGTTTGGCGGTCGCCACAATAACGTCGATCCCGCCGGAGGCTCGAGAACAATAGAGACGCCGATGTCCCAGATTCTCGAGCCTCTTACCCATCACCAGGGAGGCGATTAGCAGGACCCTTTTTTCATAGGTTCCTGCGAAAGCCGCCCAGGTGAAGTCGACCTCGGCGGCTTTTTTCATTTCTGCGCGTCGATTCGCGCGGCCGGCAAACGAATACCGCGCCGTGAACGGGATACCTCTATCCAGCTTGCGAGATTGCGAAATCTTTCATGAACCGCGGCAACAACCCCGGCGACGGCCGGGGATGATCTTTGACAACCAAATAGTCGACGATGCCCGTGGCCGGGCAATGACCATTTTCGGTCTCCGGCCACGATTTTGCTCTCGAAGCCGATCTGGTGATGGCGCCTGCCTGAAGCGCAGGAGATGCTGGTTCGATTCCAGACGGGAGCACGCACGCCCCGGCCTCCGTCTTCGCAACATGTCCGCTTCGCGGACCGATTGGAGATGGTTATCGCTGAAAACGATCCGGGGCTCCTGGGCCGCGATCTGGGATCGGGCTGGTCTCCAAAACCGGCCAGCGAGGTTCAATCCCTCGGCAGCCCGCGACTGAACGGACCGCTGACGCTGGGTTACCCATCTGTTGAATGCGCCCCAGCGCCGCACCCTCGCCCGTTCGGCCGTGATGATCGCGTCGAGCGTAGGCGGGCTTTGCCCGCCGGAGCTCATCGCGGGAGGGTTTGGGAGGGGAAAGGGTGGGGGCCCCCACCCTCCCCTCCCATTTTGATCGTGCAGGGAGGGCTGGGCCCTATCAGGCCTCATAAGCCTGGGATGAGGTCGGTTCGATTCCGACCCCTGCAACTCGAGACGCGACCCTCGCGAGCAGAGACCACGCCTGGTTCACGGCTACCGGTGGTAGCCGGTCATTGTGGGACAGGCTCGTGTCGCTCGCAGTGAATCGCGCGCCGGCAGACCGCGTGTCGCACGTCTGCAAGTCGGCGGCCCTCTGGTGGGAGGGTCGCCGTGCCCTGCCCCGCAAGCGTAGACGGCGACGCACCCGGCCCGTACCCGGGAGAGGACCGTTCGAATCGGTCGTGGGGCTCTTCAATCCACAAAACAAAAACAGAAAGGAGGTGAACCATGACGATCGTTCTGTTCCTGGACAGCGACTGGCAACCGTTGCGCGTGGAGCCGTGGACGCGCGCGGTGACGGATCTTTTCCTCGGCAAGATCGAAGTGATCGAGTACAGCCGCGACCGCACGATCAAGGGCGTGGGCCGTGACTACCCGATGCCCGCCGTGGTTCGCCTCTTGAGGCGGTTCCGGCGCGACCGGCAGGCGATCAAGTTCTCGCGTCTCAACATCTACACGCGGGACCGCTTCACCTGTCAGTACTGCGGGACGCAGCTGCTCGCGGAAGACCTGACGTTCGATCACGTCGTACCGCGCGCGGCCGGCGGCCGCACCGCGTGGGACAACATCGTGAGTGCGTGCGTGCCCTGCAACAGCCGCAAGGCCAACCGGACGCCGCAGCAGGCGTCGATGACGTTGCTGCGCAAGCCGGCCAAGCCGCGCTATCTGCCGACCGTGACGGTCAAGATGGATGCCCGTCACGTGCCGGACGAGTGGCGGCCGTACTGGAGCGTCTCGCTCGACCGGTAGCAATCACAACGACCCCCGGCCCGCTCGTTCGCGCGGGCGGGCCGGGATTTTCATCGAACGCACCGAGCGCTGGGACGCGAGGGGCGCTGTAAACGCCCCGCCTCTGGCTAGCCAGGTTCGATTCCTGAGCGGTGCACCCGCGAACGACGACACGCAACGCCGCTGGCGCCCGACGGGTCCGGGCACCGGTCTTTTAAACCGGCCTGAGTGGGTTCGAGCCCCACCGGCGGCACGCGACACCAGAGTCCCAAGCTTTGCTGGCGAAGCACCCGGCTCTTACCCGGACGAACAGGGTTCGATTCCCTGGGGGCTCACCCGACGACGAACAGAATTTTCCGGCGCGATGGCTTGATGGGAAGCCGCCTGTTTCGGGAACAGGAGATTGCGGGTTCGACTCCCGCGGCGCCGACCCGGAGCTTCGTCCAATGGCAGGGCCGCTGTCCTACAAACAGCAGAAGTGGGTTCGATTCCCTCAGCTCCGACCAGATTGAAACCCGTTCCCCGATCGGTGGCCGTGAGCCGGCCTTTGAAGCCGGTGACGTTGGTTCGATTCCAGCTCGGGGAGCTCTGTGGTGGCCGTGGTGTACTGGCGTGCACGCCTCTCTGTGAAAGAGGAGGTGCGGGTTCAATCCCCGCCGGTCACCCCGCCTGTTGTGCCGGGGATGTCGTCCAACGGAAGGACGCGGCGTTCGCAACGCTGAAATGAGGGTTCGATTCCCTCCGTCTCCACAATCCACCGCGATCGCATCGAGAGCGCTGCTGAACGGTCGGCAACCGGTCCCGAAAACCGGGGTGGTGGTGATGAGCCCCAGAGGTTCGATTCCTCCGCTCTCGGCAATGGCCCCGTGGTCTACACGGCGAATGACGGCGCCCTCTCAAGGCGCAGAACCGGGTTCAACTCCCGGCGGGGTCACGATGTCCCATTGGTCTACGCGGCGACGGATGCGCGCCTTTCAAGCGCGAGGACGGGGTTCGACTCCCCGATGGGACACAGAGGCCCACGTGGTCCAAAGGAGGGGCACCGCGCTACGAACGCGGCCTGATGCAGGTTCGACTCCTGCCGTGGGTACCAATCGGGAGACGTGCTGGAGTGGTAACAGGCCGGTTTGCTAAACCGTGGCCGACTTTACGGTCGCGCGCGTTCGATTCGCGCCGTCTCTGCCGTTCGTTCGAACGTTCGATCGTCCGCTCCGCTGGACCGAAATAGATAGGCGGCGAGCTGCAACCTCGTCTCATGCCGGTGCAAGTCCGGCGCGGAGCTCCGTCGTGGCCAAGGTGTTGTGAGAGGCATGCCGGCTTGCCAAGTCGGAGGCGCGGGGGCAGTTCCCGCTGGCCACACCCATTTTCATCTGTACCGCTGTCCGAGCAGCTAGGACCTTGCCTTCCAAGCAAGAGAGCCGGGTGCGACTCCCGGGCGGTACTCCAAAACGACGTGCGTTGGCCCGGTGATGCCCCACGGTGTGGCCCGGACCGGCACGTTCGCTTACCAGGGTGGCGAAGTTGGCAACGCAGACGCCTGTTGATCGTCTCACCGCAGGTTCGAGTCCTGCCCCTGGTGCCACGCGAAAGCGCGCCGAGCGCGAACGCACAAATGCCGTCGCCAAGTGGAACGGGCGCAGCCCTCCGAAGGCAGCGTTTGCTGGTTCAAATCCAGCCGGCGGCACCCATCAGGTCCTGGTCCGGTACGCATCTGGGAAGCGGGGCGGCTGTCTACCGCTCAAGGCGAGTTCGATTCTCGTCCGGACCGCAACGACGCACGCGCGGCTGCGTACCCCAACCTTCGGCAGAGGGGGCACGTCGAGATCGTGTTCAGTGCCGGTTCGAATCCGGCCGCAGCCACCACGCCAGGGTATCCCAACCAGCAGAGGACACCGGCTCAGACCCGGTGTGTTGCAGGTGCAAATCCTGTCCCTGGCACCGACGAAGACACGGGCGCGTAGCACAACGGCAGTGCAGCCGCACGATAAGCGGCCGACGGGGGTTCGACTCCCCCCGCGCCTACTCCGGGATCCTCGGGCGAGGCACGCTGTCTCTGAAACAGCGGCGCGACGGTTCGAGTCCGTCTCCCGGGACCGAAGTGCATGCACGTGGCACCACGCGCGCCTAGCCCAACGGCAGAGGCAGCCTGCTCAAACCAGGCACGGTCGGAGTTCGAATCTCCGGGCGCGCACGAAACGCACGAGCCGAACGTGTTCGGTTACCGATTACAGAAATCGGGTGATGCGGGTTCGAATCCCGCCGGGCGAAAGCCCGTAGCTCAAACGGGAGAGCACCTTGCCGAGCGCAACGCCATGTTCGAGCGTTTCATGGGGAGGCCGCCGGAACGGAGCACTGCTTTGCATACAGCGCGTCGCGGGTTCGACTCCCGCCTTCTCCACCCCGGCCCCGATGCTCGACTGGACGAGCGCTCGTTTCCTAGACGAGGCGATGCGGGTTCGAATCCCGCCGGGGCTACGACCGTCAAGCAACCGCTCGCTCGCCGGCCGCGAGCCGCGAGCCGACGCCACAGCCCCGGTGCCCGACTGGACGGGCGCTCGCCCTCTAAGCGAGACCGTGCGGGTTCGAATCCCGTCGGGGCTTCCAGCGAAACGAAGCAATCACGGAGACGTTCTCGTCTGCCACAACCTCGCTCGGTGACAACGCCGAGCCGACGTCGACGGTTATCTGGTGACCGACCTTCGGGTCGGCGGGGTTCGAGTCCCCGGCGTCTCCACCAGGCCAGTCAAGCAGAGACGGCGCTGCGCCCGGTCGGTATCCGGGAGACGGCGGGTTCGATTCCCGCGGCTGGCTCGCGTCGGCGCGCGATCACAGCGCGCAGCGTTCGAAGGTGACGTGCGCGGTCACCGTTCCGCCGCCGACCGCGCAGGTGACGTTGACGTGTCCGTTCACCGCCTTCACGCGGTTCACGACCACGCCCGCCCAGTCGACGCGCACGTCCCATTCCGAGCAGCTTGGCTGCCCGATGCCCAGGGCCGGCTGCGTGGGAAACTGCCCATACAGCCAGAGGCGCGCGCGCGGGCCGCTGTCGACCACGCGCAGGGCTTGCCCGCCCGAGCCACGCAGCTCGACGCCAAAGAACCCGGGGACGAATGCGTGCCCCGACGCGCAGCTGCTGGCGTTGAACTTGAAGGTGCCGACCGACGCGCCCTCGGCGGTGACGCCACCGTTGATCTTCGCCCCTGCGCGCCGCGCAATCAGCACGCCGCCCACGGCGCCGAGCGCGGCGACGACGACGATCGTGATCCCCAGCGTCGTGGTCGCGGATCGGCTGGCAGGCACGGCGCGATATTACGGCGGACCGAAGTGATTGGGTTACCGAACAACAGGACGCTCCTAAGAAGGTGCCCTTCGCCGGGCGCCACCCCGAAAGGGGGAGCGTAAACACCCACCACGACCTCTTTTCCGCCACCCCTTCTGGCACCGCCCGCGTTGCCGACCCGCCCTCGAAGTTCGGCGGACCGAAGCGGTTGGGTTATCCCGCCTAGCCAGTGAGCCTGGGAGGGCTCAGTCCCGCAAGGGACGGCACCCAGCCGCACCCCTCGTCCGCCACCCTATTCGCCCGCAATGGTGCGGGCCGAAACGCAACAACGAAAGGAACGAATGGAAGGAGCTTAGCCATGAAGTACTTGAAGAAGTGGTTCAACCTGAAGGCGACGCCGCAGGCGCAGCCGATCCCGGGCACGTCGCAGGTGCGGAACGACAACGCCGGCTACGTCTGGGCGGTCGACGACTGGACGCGCCTGGATCGCTTCCTGATCCTGGGAAGCGAGGGCGGTTCGTACTACGCGTCGGAGCAGAAGCTGACGCGCGAGAACGCCGAGGCGGTCCTCCGCTGCATCGCAGCCGACGGCGCGCGCGTCGTCGCGCGCATCGTCGCCGTGTCGGACGAGGGCCGCGCGCCCAAGAACGACCCGGCGCTGTTCGCGCTGGCGCTCTGCGCGAAGCTGGGCGACGAACCGACGCGTCGGGCCGCGCACGCGGCGCTGCCGCGGGTCGCGCGCATCGGCACGCACCTGTTCCACTTCGCCGAGTACGTCAAGGCGCTGGGCGGATGGGGCCGGGGCACGATGCGGGCGTTCGCGCGCTGGTACAACGACATGGACGCGGGCCGACTCGCCGTCCAGGCCGTCAAGTACCAGAGCCGCGACGGCTGGTCGCACCGCGACGTCCTGCGCAAGGCGCACCCGGTGGCGTCGAGCGCGCAGCACCAGGCCATCTTCAACTGGATGGTCAAGGGCTGGGACAGCGTCGGTGAGGTGCCGCACCCGGATCGCGTGCTGGCGACCATCTGGGCGTTCGAGCGCGCGAAGCGCATGAAGGACCGCGCCGACATCGCGGCCCTGTGCGCGCTGGTCCGGGACTTCGGCCTGCCGCACGAGTGCGTCCCGACGGAGATGAAGCGGTACCCGGAGGTGTGGGAGGCGCTGCTGCCGCAGATGGGCCTGACGGCGCTGCTGCGCAACCTGGGCAAGATGACGGAGGTGGGTCTGCTGTCGTCGCTGTCGGCGGCCGAGCGGTTCGTCGTGTCGCGGCTGTCGGACCGCGAGGCGCTGCGCAAGGCGCGGGTGCACCCGCTCGCGCTGCTGGTGGCGCTGAACACTTACGCGCAGGGTCATGGCGACAAGGGCAAGCTGAAGTGGAGCGCGCGACAGAAGATCGTCGACGCGCTCGACGGCGCCTTCTACCTGTCGTTCAAGACGCTGGAGCCGACGGGCGCGCGGACGCTGCTCGCGCTCGACGTGTCGGGCTCGATGTCCGGTCCGCCGATCGCCGGCATGCCGGGCATCAGCCCGCGGGTCGGCAGCGCGGCGATGGCGCTGGTCACGGCGGCGGTCGAGCCGAACCACGAGATCGTCGCGTTCACGGCCGGCACGCACCGGTCGATGCACGCGGGGTACCCGACGGGCATTTCGCCGCTCGGAATCTCGGCGCGCATGCGCCTGGACGACGTCGTCAAGAAGACGGACGGCCTGCCGTTCGGCGGCACGGACTGCGCGCTGCCGATGCTGTGGGCAGCCGAAAACAAGGTGCCGGTCGACATCTTCTGCGTGTACACGGACAGCGAGACTTGGGCGGGTGACGTTCACCCGAGCCAGGCGCTGGCTGCGTACCGCCAGAAGATGGGAATCGGCGCAAAGGTGGTGGTGATCGGCATGGTGTCGAACGGGTTCACGATTGCTGACCCGAACGATGCCGGCATGCTCGATGTCGTCGGTTTCGACACCGCGACGCCGGCGGTCATCTCCGATTTCGCGATGACCAGGGCGGGCCGCGCGCAGGCATGAGCGCGCTGCACGCCCGATTTCCGGGAGGCGTCTGGTCCGCGGGGGACAAGTGCGGGCCGGACGCCGCTCGCTTTCATTTTTTGATCAGAGAGGAGGCCGACCATGTGGAAGTGGTGGAAAAAGAAGACGCAACGAGAGCTGGTTCCCGACTACCTGCTGTCGACCTACGACCTGATCACGGCGGCGTTCCCGACCGGGATCGACGCCGATCTCTACATCCCGCTGCTGGCCCTGCTGGAGCCGCACCTCTCCCACCGCAACCTGGCCGACATCCTCTGGGTCGTGACCGGTCGCGAATACCACCTCACCTCGGGTGACGTGGTGACAGCGTCGGGCGCGAAGGTGAGCGAGGGGGACCAGCTGCGGCTGAAGGAGAAACTGGAGCCACACGGCCTCGCCGCCTGGCTCGCCGAACCATGAAGTCCACGGGCATCGCGACTATTTGCGCGTCACCACGTCCGAACAACCAACCATCGCCCTTTTCAAACAAACCACACCATGACCACGACGCCCGACACCAACCGCGAGCTCGAATTCGTGAACACGTTCGTCGTGTCCGCGAAGCGCGCCCGCTATTCGGCGCTGGTGGCCTCGCCGCGCCTGCGCCCGCAGTTCCTCGAGGCGCTGCGCGACTTCTCGCACTTCAATCCGCGCTTCAAGGTCCGCCTGCCCCGCAGTCAGGATTCGACCAGGGGCTACCTCATCGAGCTCCGCCGCCGAACGGGCACCCCGAACGCCTACCTCATCTCGTCACACAAAGATCTGGACGCCGTCACCCTGCCCCTCGACGACGCGCTCGGCGAAGTCCACGGCCGCTGGGACGGCACGGTCATGATCTGCACGCCGAGCCTCGCCTACTACGAAGGCCAATGGACCTACCGCTTCATCCTCGACCACCAACCCCTCCGAGGCGCGCGATGACCTGCACCGACTTCAACCATCACCGTCATGTACATTCGCTTCACCATACCCTCGGACGACTATCGTCCCGAGCGCCGCACGGCCGCGGGCATCTTCGGCGCGACGTATCGACTGGTCGAGGACGGCCGGTTCGAGAGAGGCGAACGTCTGTGGTTCGAGACCGAGATGGAATGGTTTGACGCGTACTTGCCCGCGACGCTGAACCTGTCCGACCGTCGCGCCGTCTGCTGGTTCCGCGGCGACGCCGGACAGGCGATCTCCCGCGTCTGGCGCATCGCCGAGCTGGTCGAACGCGAGGGCGTGCCGGTCATCGTCTACCGAACCCGCCGCCCGGGCCTTGTCGTCTACCGCGACGCCCTCCAGATCGCGGCCGTACCCTGGCGGGACACGTTCGGCGTTCACTGATGGCGATGTTCGTTCACATAGCGGACGCCCGGAAGGCGGGCGCCATCGCGCGCGATGGGCTGAAACCAGGCCGCTGGCGGGGCCCGGACCGGTCCGGCGTCTACGCCATGCCCGTGCTCCCGAGCTACTTCGCTGCGCATCAATGGCTGCGCGAGCTGAAACGCCGCGGGACGCGAACGCTGGTCGGCGTCTACTTCCGCGTGCCCGACCGCGAGACCGTTCTGGTCGGGCACTACAACTCCCCTCACCGGCCGATGTCCGCCGCCCGGGCGACGCGCGTGATCATGGACGCGGCGGACGCGCGCGGATACGAGGTGATCGTCCGGCGTAAGATCGAGGCGCGCCAGCTCCACGCGATCCGCGCGGTCAACCAGGTCGTCGGCTGGCGCTACTACCCGGGCGCGCACGGCCGCGTTCCGTGCGGCTGCCCCGCCTGCGTCGCGCCGGGCGCGATCAAGTCGGCCGGGCTGCGGGAATCCTATCGAAGGGAGACACGCGGCCTGGACTGAGTATCATTCGCATCGAGTGACCGCGATGCGCGCCATCGGGATTTCGCTCGGCCTGGTCTGCCTTCTGTCGGCGGCGGGCTGCGGGCGCTGGAAGATCCCGCAGGACGGGATGTTTCCGACGTACCCGGCGGGCGCGCACATAGTGGCGCGGCTTAACCCCTATCCGGACGTCACGGCCGTGCGGCGCGGCGACGTCGTCATCTACAAGACGATGCGCGACGGCGACCGTTACGATTTCATCTGGCGGGTGGTCGGTCTGCCGGGCGAACGCATCGCCATTCGCGGCGACGCGGTGCTGGTGAACGGGCGCGCGCTGCCGCACCGGCCGCTCCGCCAGCAGGACGGCTACGCGATCATCGAGGAGACCGCCGAGAGCCGTTCGTACCACATCGCCGTGCCGGAGAAGCCCGACGGAAAATCTGACTTCGCGGAGGTCGCGGTGCCGCCCGATCACGTGTTCGTGCTGGGCGACAACCGGCACAACGCCCTCGACAGTCGCGGGAGCGGGCCGGTCCCCTTCGACGCGATCGTCGCGCGCGCCATCTGGTGACTCAGAAGCAGTTGGCGCCGCCGGCCGGGTCGGCCGCGCAGGTCAGTCCGGACGTGGCGCAGTCGACCGCCGTCGCGGTGCCGTCGAAGCACCAGGTGAGGACGGTGCCGGCGCAGTTGCCCGCGGCGGTCAACCCGGCGCAATCGCCCCGCGAGGCCGGCAGGGGGCAGTCGCTGCAGTCGCCCGATACGCCCAGGCCGGGCGTCATGCGGAAATATTCTTCCAGCGTGAGGCCCGGGCGACCGTGCAGCTCGGCGGCGACGGCGGTGCCGACGAAGCGGAAGTGCCAGGGCTCGAAGCGAAAGCCCGTCGTCTTCTGCTCGTATTGCGGATAGCTGAGGACGAAGCCGAACTGCCAGGCGTTGGCGGCGGTCCAGTCGGCGCCGGCATCGGGCGCGAAGGCAAGGTCGACGGCCAGGCCCGCCTCGTGCTCGCTGTGGCCGGGGCGGGCGGCGCGGCCCGGGTCGCTCACGTTCAGCTGGTCCCAGAGCATCGCCTGCTCGGCGTAGCTGCGGTGGGCGCTG
>DATFXS010000402.1:0-5428 GCA_035315605.1 Polyangia bacterium | reverse complement strand
GCCGGCGGCGGTTCGGGTGCGGGCGCTGCCGCCGCAACGGGGACTGGCGGCGGCTCCGACGGCGGGGCGGCCGGAATCGGCGTCGGCGGCTGCTGCTGAGGCGCCGCGGCCGGGGGCGGCGGCTCTGCAGCGACCGCGGGGTCGGTCGTCAGCACGGCGTGCGACAGAGCGCGCATCGCGACGACGGCGATCGCCGCGACGACGACCGCGCCGATCACGAACGTGAAGCGGCGGCGATCCGCCATCGCGCGCAAGTCGGCGAAGGCCTCGGCCACCCGTCGCCGCTTCTGGATCGCGGCGCCGGCCACGGTCGCATGCGCGCTCTCGGATAGCTTGTCGCCCTCGTCGAGCCACCGGTCGATCAGGTCGCTGTCGCGGGACGCGTCTTCCAACCTTGAATCCGACATGTGGCCTGCTTGCTATCGGTCAGTTCGCGACGAGAAGCTCCACCCGGCGGTTCTTCGTACGGTTGCCGGACGTCAGGTTCGGCACCAGCGGCGAATCGCAGCCCAGTCCCACCGCATCCAGACGATCTCCCGAGACGCCCTTGCCGATCAAGTAGGCCTTGATCGCGCCCGCCTGGTCCTCGGTCAGCTTCTTCGCCGCGTCCGCCGCCGGACCCGAGGTCGGGCCGGACCAGTGGGCCTGGATGCGAAGCGTTTTGATCTCCGCGTGATCGGCGAGCATCTCCGCCACGCCGTCCAGCTCCATCTTCGTCGTCGCCTCCAGCTTGGGCGGCCCGGAGCGGAACTTGATCGGAACGCGCAGCACGACCGTCTGGCCGTTCAACTGCACGTCGGGGTTCGGGGGTCGCAAGGTCACGTCGAGGTTCCTGTCCTGACCGGCCGCGATGTCGACCGGCATCTCCCGGCCCGGGAGGCCAGGGGCCTCGATCTTAGCCTGATAAAAGCCCTGAGGCAGCACCGCCGAGAATGCGCCCTGGTCGTCGCTACGCGCCTCGAAGTTTCCGGCACCCGCGAAGCGCAGCGTGCCGTTCAGGCCGCGGCCGGCCCTGTCCAGGATCCGGCCCCGCAAGATCCCGGTGACCGGCTTGGCGATCGGCAACAAGACGCTGATCGCGGACCGGTCGCCGATCGCGATCGTCGCAGCGGTCTTGGTGGTCTCGAATCCCGGCGCGGTGACGACGACTTCGACCGGGCCCGGCGCCAGTGGTCCGCTCGCGAACGTCCCATCGGGGTCGGTCCCGAGCCGTGCGTGCGCCCGCCCGACGAACGAGATGGACGCGTCGGCGATCGGCTTGCCGTCCTCGGCGCTGCGGACCGAACCGCCCACCGTTCCCGTCGTCGGCGGCGGCGCCGGTTTCTCGACGACGTTCGTGACGACGACCGGACGCGCCAGCGCCGCGACGTCCAGCGGAAACGCCGCGCCGAACGTGACGACGTAGGGCGGCAGCGGCGGCCCGTACTCGGGGTCCACCGCGCGCAGCCTGATGTCCACGCCCGCGTCCAGCGCCAGGCCGCGGTAGACGTGCGCGCGCAGGCCCAGCGTCATGAACTGCTGGTCGCGGTTGCCGTGCCCGGCGCCCGCGAAGTTCGCGTTGGCGTTCGCGGTCACGATCTCCGCGTGGTACTCGCCGAACGGCTGGATCGGAACCCCGAGCTTCGCGAGCGGCGCGTCGACACCGACGGCAAACCGGGCGCGGCTGTAGCCGATGCCGTAGGCGAACATCGTCACCTTCTGCGTGGGCAGCATCGCGCCGCTCAGGTCGTAGAGGTTCGACGAGTTGTCGATCAGGTAGCCCGCGTTCACGTGGAACCGCAGCGGCGAGCGCGTGCGCGCCCCGAGGTCATACGAGGCGACGCCGCCCAGCCAGGCGGACGTCGACTTCGGCGAGAACGACAGATCGGAGACACCGGACAGAAAAACCAGACCCAGCTCCGGCCCGGCCGCAAATCCGGGGGCGATCGGGAACCCCGTCTTGCCGCCCAGCACCAGATCGCCGAACGACTTCAGCACCTCGGGATCGCTGCGGCCGATCTCGTTCGGGTCGCGCTGGTTGCGATTGCTGGACGCCAGCAGCGCGCCGAACAGCTCGACGTACTTTCGCGGCGTGTAGCCGAAGCTGAAGCTGCCGCTCAGCCGCGAATTGGTGTCGCCCGCGATGAGGAAGTCGGACGACTTGAAGTACTGGCCGTGAAGCGCGAACCGCACGTGGTTGACCGGACCGGTGTCGGCGGTCGACACGCGATACAGGCCGATCGGACCGGCCAGCGACGGCAGGAAGGACGACGGCCCCTGCCCGCTCTGGCCGGTCTCGCCGCCGCCCGGCCCTTCCTTGGCGAGCGTCGCCGACGTTTCACCCGCCGAAGCGGAGTCCGTCGGGGCGGGCTGGGCGCGGGCGGCGCCGGACGCCAGCACGGCGAGGGCTGCGGCGGCGGTCGAAAGGATGATGGGGCACGCTCGAAAATGGTGTCGATTCATGGCGGTCCTCGATGGGGGTGTCGGTCGGGGCGCTCGCGACGCGGCGAACATCAGAGGCAGGTGCCGTTGCGGCAGGTGCGGCCGGGGAAGCACATCTTTCCGCAGCCGCCGCAGTTCCTCGGGTCGGTCAGGACGTTCACGCACGCCCCGCCGCACAGGTTGGTCTCGGCGCCGCACGCGCAGGTGCCGTTGTTGCACGACGCGCCGCTGGCGCAGACGCGGCCGCACTGCCCGCAGTTCGCGGGATCGATCTGGAGATCGGTGCACGCGCCGCCGCAGACCTGTTGCGCGCCGGGGCAGGTGCAGTGGGACGCGACGCAAGCCTGGCCGCCGGCGCAGACCGTGCCGCACGCGCCGCAGTTGTTGATGTCGTTGGTCAGGTTGGCACAGCTGGTCCCGCACAGGCCGCTGCCGGCCGCGCAGTCGCAGGTCCCGCCGGCGCAGACCGCGCCCGCCGGGCAGGCGTTGCCGCAGGTGCCGCAGTTCATCGGGTCGTTCAGCGGATCGATGCAGGTTCCGTTGCAAGTGCGGAAGTTCGGGTTGCAGACGCAGGTGCCGCCGCGGCAGAACTCGCCCACGCCGCACCGGTTCCCGCACGTGCCGCAGTTCGTGCCGTCGTTGCGGAGCTGGACGCACTGGTCGTCGCAGACCGTCAGCCCCGGGCCGCACTGGGTCGCGCAGTTGCGCCGGCTGCAGACCTGATTGGCGCCGCAGGCGTGTCCGCAGGAGCCGCAGTTGTCGTGATCGATCCGGAGATCGACGCAGCCGTTGCCGCAGAAGGTGGTGCTGGAGTTGCACCGGCACGCGCCCGAGACGCACAGCTCGAGATCGCCGCAGGCGCGGCCGCAGGTGCCGCAGTTGTTCATGTCCTGCAGGAGGTCCGCGCACCCGCCGCTGCAGGCGGTCAGGCCGCCGGGACACGCGCAGATGCCGTTCGCGCAGGTCGAACCGGACGGGCAGGCGTTGCCGCACACGCCGCAGTTGCCGCCGGAGGACCGCAGATCGACGCAGGCGTTGCCGCACGCGGTGGTCCCGGCGGGACAGCCGCAATTGCCGCCGTTGCAGATCTGACCCGCGCCACAGGCGATGCCGCAGCCGCCGCAGTTCGCCGGATCGGTCGCGGTGAACGTGCAGGTTCCGCCGCACGAGATCGATCCGGACGGGCAGACGCACAGCCCGTCCGTGCAGCTGGTGCCGCCCGCGCAGGTGCGCCCGCACGCGCCGCAGTTCTGGGAGTCGGACCGGACGTCGATGCAGCGCGCGCCGCAGCGACGCGTTCCGATCGGACAGCCGCACATGCCGAACAGGCACTGCTCGCCCTGCGCGCAGGCCCGACCGCACGCCCCGCAGTTCGCCTCGTCGGTCTGCAGATTGACGCAAGCCCCGCTGCAGTTGCTGGTGCCGCCCGGGCAGTTGGTGCGGCACATGCCCTGCGCGCAGACCTGACTGGCCGCGCAGGCCCGGCCGCAGCCGCCGCAGTTCGCCGGATCGCTGGTGGTGTCGACGCAGTTCGAGCCGCAGGCGGTCGCTCCGCCGGCGCAGCCGCACATGCCGGCCGAGCAGATCTGCCGCGACGAGCAGGCGTTCCCGCAAGCGCCGCAGTTGGCCGGATCGTCGGTGACGTCGGTGCAGGCGCCCGCGCAGTCGCGCTGCGATCCCGGACAGACACAGCTCGACGCCTGGCAGGAGCCGGGCGGCGGGCAGACGTTCCCGCAGGCGCCGCAGTTCGCGCCGTCGCGGGTCAGATCGACGCAGCTGGCGCCGCAGGCGACCTGCGGTGCGGTGCAGTTGGCCGCGCACTTGCCGCGCGTGCAGACCTGTCCCTCGGCGCAGGCGTTCCCGCAGGCGCCGCAGTTCGCAGGGTCCTCGGTGACGTCGACGCACTTGCCTCCGCACGAGGTGGTTCCCGCGCGGCAGATGCAGGTGCCGGCCGCGCAGGCCGCGTCGCTGCCGCAAACGTTCCCACAGGTGCCACAGTTGGCGGCGTCAGAGTCGAGGGCGACGCACGTCCCGCCGCAATCCGTGTAGCCGGTTGGACAGACGCAGGTCGAAGCGATGCACGACCGACCGCCCTCGCAGGCCACGCCGCAGGCGCCGCAGCTCGCCGAGTCGCTGGTCAGGTCGACGCAGCTCGCGCCGCATGCCGTGTAAGGCGCGGTACAGCCGCCGACGCACGATCCGGCCTGACAGAAGCTGCTGGCGCTCGGGCAAACGTTCCCGCACGAGCC
Source organism: Polyangia bacterium (assembly GCA_035315605.1). Classification (GTDB taxonomy): domain Bacteria; phylum Myxococcota_A; class Polyangia; order Fen-1088; family Fen-1088; genus JADGRB01. The sequence goes on along the minus strand of DATFXS010000402.1, from coordinate 758 downwards.
GCAGTTCTCGGGATCGCTGTCGAACGAGCGGCAGACACCTTCACAGAGACCGCTGCCCGCCGGGCAGACGCACGCGCTGTTGATGCACGCCGCGCCGCTGCCGCAGGCACGGTCGCAGCTGCCGCAATGGTTTGGATCGGTCGGGAGCAGGACGCAGACGTCGCCGCAGCTGGTCTGGCCGGCCGCCGAGCAGCCGCAGCTTCCGTTCTTGCAGGTCTGGTTCGCGCCGCACCGCTTTCCGCAACTTCCACAATTGGCCGGGTCGGTGCGGACGTCCGTGCAGCTGGTGCCGCAGACCTCCATGCCCTCCGAGCAGGTGGTCGGCCCGTCGGGCTGGCCGCCGTCGCAGTTGCCACCCGGGCACGTCGTGATCGACGTGTGACACGGCTCGCCGGTCTTGCAAAGGTTCAGCTCCGTCCGCCCGCAGCCGAGGCCGGCCATCATGGCGACGGCGACGACGCGGATCCCGACGAGCGCACCTAATCTCCTGGTCATGCGAATGGTGTATTCCCGCTAGAGGATAGTCCGCGCCGCACCACTGGATGTGAAGTCGTGCGTTTGTGTGCCGACACCGTCCTTTTCTTCACCGAAGCTGCGGACGACGGACATGCGTGCGCGGCGTCACCAGCCGGCGCCGAGCCCTACCGCCCCGGACCGAGCTGCCGGCCGTCGAGGGTGCGGATCGCGCCGATCTCGCGCGTGGTGTCCGACTGGGCGAAGACGACAATGTCGACGTCCGACCAGGCGAGATCGGCGGG
>DATFXS010000401.1:0-2860 GCA_035315605.1 Polyangia bacterium | reverse complement strand
CTGATCGGCCTGACGCTGCTCTTTCTCACGGGCGTCGGACCGCTGATGGCGTGGCGCAAGGCGACGCCGTCCAGCCTGCGGTTCCAGTTCACGACGCCGCTGATCGCGATGGCGGTCGTCATGATCGGGTGCTTCGCGTTCGGGCTACACAGACGGGAGGTCGACGCCGACATCGGCCTGACCCCGCCCAGCGGATCCACGGCGATGGCGCCGCTGGTGCTGGCGATGAACTACGTGCTGCGCACGTTCGCCATCCTGAGCAAGAAGTACGGACCGGTCATCTGCTTCGGCCTGGTCGCGTTCGTGTTGACGAGCGTCGTGCAGGAGTTCGCGCGCGGCACCGCCATCCGTCGCCGCAACACCGGCCAGGACGTCTTCTCGTCGCTGTTCGGCCTGATCCTGCGCAACAAGCGGCGCTACGGAGGCTACCTGGTGCACGTCGGCGTCGCGCTGATGTTCATCGGCTGGGCCGGCAGCGCCTACCAGAAAGAGCAGGTCGCGAAGCTGACGCCGGGACAATCGGTCAACTTCGAGGGCTACACGGTGCGGTTCGACAAGCTCGCGCACGAGGAGGATCGCCAGAAAGAGATGGTGACCGGCGAGCTGACCGCGCTGGTCAAGGGCAAGGAGATCGACCGCCCGCGCCCGGCGAAGTGGTTCTTCCACAACCACGAGAGCGAGCCGACGACCGAGGTGGCGATCCACCGATCGCCGGCCGAGGACCTCTACATCACGCTCGGCAATTACGACCTCGCCGAGGGGACCGCCACGATCAAGCTCGTGCGCAACCCGGTGGTCGACTGGATCTGGTTCGGCTTCATGATGCTGGCGATCGCGACGGGGATCGTGATGCTGCCGGAGGCGCTGCTCGAGCGGCTGACGGCCAACGCGGCGGTGCCTGCGGCGGCCGCGGCGCGAACCGCGGGCGTGGCGGGGCTGGCGCTCTGGCTGGCGCTGGGTACGGGCGGCGCCGTGCTGCTGACGTCGCACCCGGCGGCGGCGCAGATGCCGGGGGCGTCGGCGGAGCCGCCCGAGCCGGCCGGCGTCGACGAGAACTGGCTGGTGCGCAACATCATGTGCCAGTGCACCACCTGCCGGCACAACCTGATCGAGTGCGCGTCCGAGAACTGCGGCCACGCGAACCAGGATCGGATCGCGATCCGCGAGCTCCTGAACCAGGGGCGCACGCGGGAGCAGATCGTCGAATACTTCATCAAGAAGTACGGCGGCCAGGTGGCGCTGGCTGCGCCGCTCGACCGCGGGTTCAACCGGCTGGCCTGGCTGTTCCCCTACAGCGTCGCGGCGATCGCGGCGTGCGGGCTCGGCTACGGCGCGTACCGGCTGGCGAAGCGGCCGCCCTCCCCGTCCGCCACAACTGAAAAGCCCATCACCGATCCGGAGCTTGCCGACAAGCTCGATGACGAGCTCCGCAACCTTGACTGAGCCCGCAGCTCCGCCGGCGCGCCGGCGCCATTTGCCAACGTGGGTCTGGGGCGCCGCCGGAGCGGCGGCGGTCCTGATCTACGGGCTCGCGATCGAGCGGATGCGGCTCGCGCCGCCGCTCGTGCTGCTGGTGCTGGGCGGGATGACGCTGGCGTTCACCGCCGGCGCGGTCTGGCGAATGATCGATCCGCTCGCGCGGCTCGAGCCGCCCGGCACCGGCGCTACGGCGGCGCAGGGACGCGGCTTCATCCGCGAGGTCGAGCGCGAGAAGCAGCTGGTGCTGAAGGCGATCAAGGAGATCGAGTTCGACTACCAGATGCGCAAGATCGCGGAGCGCGACTATCGCGAGATGGTCGAGCGCTATCGCAACCGGGCGATGCGCCTGATCTCGGAGCTGGAGGCGGGCGGCGACTTCCGCGGCCTCATCGAGAAGGAGCTGAAGCTGCGGCTCGAGCTGCCCGTCACCGATCGACCCGCGCCGCCCCCGTCCGTGGTTGCGCCGGCGCCCGCACCCGCGCCCGCGATCGTGCCGGCGGTGTCTCGCCTTCCAGCGGCCGACGCGCGGCTGACCTGCCCGACCTGCGGGACGTCGAACGACCCCGACGCCAAGTTCTGCAAATCATGCGCTGCCAAGCTCTGATAACCGGATTGGCCGCGCTGCTGGCGGCGTCGGCGGCTGACGCGCAGCCCATGATGGGCGGCGGAGGCGGCGGCATGCCGGATCTGTCGCGCATCGTCGGTCGTGCCCTGCCCGATCGGGGGATGCCGCCCGGCACGGTCAGCGTGCGCGTCGCCCGCAAGATGCCGGTGAACGCCGTCGCCGGCGTCGAGGTGAGCGCCATCATCAAGAACGCCGGCGGCGACCTGCGCAAGCGGGCGCTCAAGACCGACGACAGCGGCCGCGTGCTGTTCGAGGGGATGCAGGCCGGCTCCGAATTCCAGGCCGAGGTGACCGTCGACGGCGAGCATCTGCAGACCGAGACGTTCACGATCCCGTCGGAGGGCGGCCTGCGCACGATGCTGATCTCGGGCCTCGGCGCCCGCGCCGGCGGTGGTGGCGGCGAGGCCGAGGGCGAGGCGGGTGAAGGGGCCGCGCCCGCCGGCGGCGGCGAACGCGCGTTCACGCTGGGCGCCACTTCGGGCAACGCCGTGCCGGACGCGTCGCTGCCGGTCGGGACGCTGGACGTCCGGCTGCGCGACGAGAACGAAGCGCCGATCGCCAACCACCCGATCGTGCTCGGCATGGTCAACAAGCAGGGCAGCGTCGACGTCAAACGCGCCACCAGCGACGCCGCTGGCCAGGCCCGCTTTACCGGCCTGCCGACCGGCAAGCAGACCGGCTACGCGGCGGTGATCGACTGGCGCGGCCTGCGCCTGAACACCGCGCCGTTTGCGATGCCGGAGAGCGGCGGTGCCG
>DATFXS010000400.1:0-3686 GCA_035315605.1 Polyangia bacterium | reverse complement strand
TTGGCCGGATCCCACTTCTTCGGATCGAACGTCGAGTAGCGGAGCGTGTTCATGCCGGCGTGGATCAGATCGGGCCGTCCGTCGCCGTCGATGTCCTTGAAGAGCGTCTCTTCGTTGCCCACCGGCTGGATGGTGATGTAGTGCGCCCAGAGGCGCGACTCGTTGCCGGGGTTCACGTACAAGTTGCCGATGCCGTTGCCCGCGTTGCCGCTCATCGACAACACGTCAGGCCAGCCGTCGCCGGTGAAGTCGTACGCGATGTTCACCATCGCCGGCTGCGGATACTCGGCCGTCGGGTTGAACGAATGCGGTGTGTAGACCTGGCGCTGGATGCTGAAGTCCGGTCCCATGTACTCGTACGCGCCGGCGACGACGTCCATGTTGCCGTCTTTGTTGAAGTCGGCGACGGCGGCGCTCCAGGCGTAGTAGTGCGGATCGAGCTCGATCGCCTTCCAGTTGCTGCCCGACTTCTCGGGGCCCCAGTGACGAATGAGCGCGTCCTTGTACATGAAGTCCTTGAAGTGCGCCTCGCCGGTGCCGCCGACGTACAAGCCGATCTGGCCGTAGCCGTCTTTGTCGGCATCGGCAATGACGCGGCCCGCGCCGCCGCCACCGCCGAGCGATCCGCCATTGAACTTCGGCGTCACGCTGTTCTCGCTGAGCAGCACTTCGACCGTGTTGTAGTCGCCGTTCACGAACCCGCCGGCTGGCCGGTCCGCCAGATGCGACTCTTTCGGGTACTGCGCCGCCAGCTCCGGCGTCATCGCCGGCGGAGCTGGAGGAGCCCCCGCCCGGAAGCCGCCGCCTTGCGCTGCATTGGCACCGGCCGGACCAGCCGCGCCACCTGCACCGGCGCCGGCACGTCCGCCACCGCCACTTGCAGCCGCGCCGCCGCCACCCGCTCCGGGCGCTGCCGCCGCTCCGGCTCCAGGCGCTGCGGCCGCTCCACCAGCCGCGCCGCCACCGGCTCGACCGCCGCCGGCGCCAGCCGCACCACCGCCGGCCCGACCGCCGCCGCCACCACCGCCGGCACGGCCCGCACCCGGCTGGAGCGCCTCACGGCTGATCTCCTTACCTTGCGCGTCGATCTTCACCATGTAGGGCACGAGATCGTTTTCGGTCACCGACATGAGAACGCCCTTCATGCCGCCATCGGGCGTCTTTTCCGCGCGCATGAGGAAGCCGGCCTTGCAGCCAGCGGTGCACTTCACGCTCGCGTACATCTGGGTGTCCTGAAACCCCTTGCCGTCAAGAAGCAGCCAGCCGCCGTTCGCGTCTTTCGGCGTGCCGACGATCTCGCCGTTCACGACCTTCCAATCCGCCTGACCGACCGGCTTGTACGCCGACAGGCTGGATCCGGTGAACCTGTAATCGGCCCGAAACGTCGGACCGGCGCCGGACACGGGCAATATCGACAGCCCGATGATTGCGGCGACCGCCGCAGCGTTCACAAGTCTTCGCCTCATTTCCAGTGCCTCCGTGAATGTCTCTGCCGCCCAGCTCGACTACGACGGTCCGCTCGCACACGTAACGATACCGCCTCGGGAGGGCGCCCGAATCATGGCGGACTTGCCCCGGGAAATCATTGCCCGGGGCTGAAATCTGCTGAAAAAAGCTGAAAAACGAGGCCGGCACGGCCGGCGGGCTGTCCCGCGGGCCGTGCCGGTGAACGGAGAAGCGATCAGGCCAGCGAGTCCCTGCAGAACTGCACGCACTTCTTCGTTTCTTTGACCGCATCGGAGTCGGCCGGTATCGCGTACTCGAGCTCGATCGAGGCCGGGATCTTCCACTTGTTCTTCTGGACGGTCTGGAGGATCGCCTTGATCGGCGTCTCGCCGGTGCCCCAGGCCAGGTTGAGGGAGCAATGCTCGGGCAGCGTCCGATCCTTCAGGTGGAAGCTCGAGATGCGATCGTGGAATTTCTCGAGGAACTGGACCGGTGTTCCGCCGACGTTGCCGCCGGCGACGAAGTGCCCGAGGTCGACGTTGGCCATGTTCCCTTTCGACAAGGCGAACGCCTGGTCGAAGGCGGTCATGCTGCCCTGCAGGTGCGTGTGGTACGCGGCGTAGATCTTCTTCTTCATCGCGAAGTCGCCGATGCGCTTGAGCTCGGCCGCAGCGTTGGGACCCGCCGGCAGTTCCAATGTCGTGTGCGTGCAGCCGAGCGCTTCGGCGACGTTGAAGATGTACTCGAACTCCTCGTCGGACATGTTCGCGTTGAGCTGTTTCCAGGCGTATATGGTCACGCCGGCGTCGTTGTACATCTTGCGCAGTTTTTTGAACGGGTCCATCGACACGGACGTGCGCCACTTCTTCAGCGCGTCGGCCGCCGCCTGCTGTTCGGGCGTGAGCTCGGCGCGTCCGCGACCGCCGCCTCCGCCTCCGGCACGTGCCCCTGCCGCCGCCGCGCCAGCCGCGGCCTCAGCGCCTGCGGGAGCGGGAGCGCCACCACCGCCGCGGCCCGCCGCGCACGGCTGGCCGTTCCATGAACGCGACATGTCAACCGGCGCGGCCTGCGGAGCTGCGGCAGCCGCACCCGCCTCGGCAGCCGCCGCACCAGCGCCGCCTCGACCCGGTCCGCCCGGCCCACGGCCGGCCGCGCCACCGCCGGCGCCACGCCCGCGCTCGGGAGCCTTGAACCCCGTCTGCGCCTGCGCGTAGCTTTCGGCTGGGCCGCCCATCAACTCGATGGCGCTGATGCCGGAGTCGAGGATGTACTTCAGCGTGGCTTCGGCGCTCTGATCCGGCATGCTGCGATAGCTGTAGGTAATCGTGCCGATCTGGACGCCGTTGATGAGCGAATTTGGCTTGGCCTGCACCAGGCCCGCGCCAAAGAGCGGTGTCTCGAGAAGCGCCGCAGCAGGCAGGCCTGCGAGCGCCAGCTTTCCGAACTCACGTCGCGTGTAGTCCATGGCTCCTCCGGTAGAACGTATGATGCCTGACAAACTTCAAGCTGGGAAGCAGGGAGCTCCCTGCTCCCAGCTCTCCGATCCCTAGAACGAAAATCTGATCTGCGCCTGCACGCTTCTGGCCCCCTGATAGCTGTTGGCCACCCCAAACCCGGCGTTCTTCGGCAACGATCGCGTGGGAATGAGGTTGCCGTTCGCATCGAAGGGCAAATTGGTGATCGTCACCGGATCGTTCGGACTCGACAGGTTCATCGTGGTGTTGCGCCCTGTGATGCGCGCTTCGTTGGGCGCGTTGAACATGTCGACGCGGAACTGCACGGCCCGCCCTTTCGGCAACCGGATGTTCCGCGCGATCGAGACATCGAAGGCGCTCGAGAAACAGCTGACGAGGTAGTTGTTGCCCGACTCGAGCCCGACGCTGCCGACGAGCGGTCCCTGGAACGCCGCCGTGTTGAACTGGCGATAGACGTCGCTGCTGCAGCCGTTGCCGGTCGCCCCGACCAGCCGAACGCGCGCGCCGTAGTCTGGCGTACCGGTGATGTTCACGTTCGAGCCGCCACTCTGGTAGTTGTAGCCGATCGTGTAGGTCGTGCCCGTCGCCGCGGTCCAGATCCCCGAGAGCTGCCAGTCGTTCACCGCGTACCCGATGTAGCGGAGCGTCGTCTCGGAGCTCTTGATATCGGGCAGGTCCCAGACGAAGTTGGCCTTCATGATGTGCCGCTGCGGATCGGTCTGCAGCAACGCGTCGGCGGCGGCCTGATCGTCGCGGAACTCGAAC
>DATFXS010000399.1:0-3851 GCA_035315605.1 Polyangia bacterium | reverse complement strand
TCCCGACAGCAGCGCCAGCGAGGAGAAGAACAGGTCCAGGCGGCGTTCCATGCGGCTACGATACTCCCTCACGATCCGGTACCGGAAGACCTCCGCGACGCCAGGGCGCGGATCGCGAACGCCGCGCCGACGATCGCGGGGGCGGCGAGCAGGGGGAGGCGCAGCGACGGCGGCGGTGGCCAGACGTCGGCAAGCTGGAACCCGAGCGCCAGCCCGACGCCGAGCGGCGCCGCGACCAGCAGCTTGAAGAAGTCGGGCAGCTTTCGGCGGTAGGCCAGCACGTACGCGGCGGCGAGCGCGGCGAACGCCCAGGCCTTCGTCGCCGCCGAATGATCGATGGGCGTCCCGTGCTGGGGCGCGAGGATGGGCGGCCAGCGCGGCGGGCACTCCGCCGCGGCCGACAGCTCGGCGACCGCGTAGACGCCGTCGCCGCCGGACGCGGAGAGCCGGAGGTAGCGCCCACGGCCGTGAAGAGCGCGCGCGGCGCGCGGCTGCATCCCGCGATCCTCCACCGGCGGCGCCGTCCAGAGCGGCGCGAAGGTGACGCCGTCGGAGGAGACCGCGACAGCATAGGCATCATCGCCGTCGGCGTCGATCGCGGCGCAGTCGATCGGCGTGTCGGCGCCCAGGTCGTAGACCACGAACGCCTCGGGCGACCGGAACAGAGACGTCAGCTCCGTGCGCGGCGGATCGTCGGGCGCGGCGGCGATGCCGTCGGTCAGCCGGTCGACGTGCGTCACGTGGGCCGAGCGCGCGGGCAGTCGCCCGCGCAAGAGGCCGGCCTCCGGGCCAGGCTTGCCACCGATGCTGGTGGCCACGCCCGTGCATGTCGCACCGCCGCCGAGAGCGACCGCCGCCAGCAACAGCGGCGCGGCGCCCGCACGCGCGGTCATTTCTTCGGGCCCAGCGCCGCGGCGAGCGCGTCGACCAGCCGGCGCATCACGAACGACTTCTCCGGCATGACGTCGATGCGAACGCCGCGCGCGGCGAGCGCGTCGTCGACGATCGGGCCGATGGCGGCGACGCGGACGCGCGCCAGCCCCGCGCGCAGCTGCGGCTCCGACGCCGCGGCGGCGGCCACCTGCCAGAGCCGATCGACCTGCGACGCGCTGGTGAATGCGATCGCGTCGACGCGCCCGTCGCCGAGGGCGGCGATCAGATCCGCCACCGCCGCGTCGTCGCTGCCCGACGCGTAGACGTAGGGCGCCACGGCCAGCACCTGCGCGCCCGCCTGGCCGAGAAAATCGATGAGCGGCCGGTTCGGCTCCTCGCCGTAAAGCTGCACGCCGACGCGCCGGCCGCGCAGGTCGAGGGCGCGCAGCTCGTCGATGACCCCGGCCGACGTCGGTACGGCCGCCGGCAGATCGGAGGAGAGGCCGATCTCGTGCAGCGCGCGGGCGGGCTTCGGTCCGCGCGTGATCTTGCGGGCGCGGCCCAGCGCGCCGACGACCTTGGCGCGCAATCCGATTCGTTCGGCGGCGGCGAGCAGGCGGCGCAACCCTTCGCCGGTCAGGAAGACGACGTCGTCCAGGCCGCCCGCGGCGAGCGCGCGCAGCCACGCCTCGACCGGGCCCTGATCGGGGGCGTCCTTGATCGCGACCAGCGGACAGCGCAGCGTCGCCGCGCCTTCCGCGGTCAACATCTGCGCCAGACGGTCGAGCTCGCGGGTCTCCGGGAGCGCGATGGTGCGGCCCGACAGCGACGCCATGATCTCGACGGCTCTTTTACGGTAAGGTGCCGTCCCCAGCAAGGAACATCCCATGGCAAAGGCAGCAGGCACATCCTCATCGAAGGCGAAGGAAAAGGCGGCGACCGCCGCCACCGGTCACGATCACGACCACGATCACGACCACGATCACCCGCACGAGCACGAACCGAAGGCGGCCAAGAAGGCCGCCGCGAAGGACGACGCCGCGGGCGTCGCCAAGGCGCGCGAGCGGCTCGAGGCGGCCGGCCGCAACGACCCCTGCCCCTGCGGCTCTGGGAAAAAGTACAAGAAGTGCCACCTCGCCGCCGACGAGCTCGCGACGATCGTTCCGCCCGAACCGCCCGACGCCAAGGAATTGCTGACGAACGGCTGGCGGCTGTTCGAGCAGCGGCGGCCGGGCGCCGCCGAGAAGGAGTTCCGCGCCGCGCTCGCCGCCGATGCCAGCCTGCAGGACGCGCGCGTCGGCATCGGGATGGCGCGCCTGTCGGCCGGCAATTCTGCCGGCGCGAAGGAAGAGCTGTCGGCCGTGGTCGCCGCCGGCGAGAAGGAGATGGCCAAGCTGCGCAGCAAGGCCCACGGGGACGAAAAGAAGGACGCGTTCAGCCAGCCCGAATTGCAGCCTTTCATCCGCGCCGCGCACGCGCTCGGCTGCCTCGCCTACGACGAGGAGCGCTTCGCGGACGCGGTCACGGAGCTGGAACGCGTGCACGCGGTCGACGACGGATCGGTCGGCATCGAGGCGCGGCTGATCGCGGCCAAGGCGCTGATGAAGCTGGAAAAGCCCGCCGACGTCATCCCGCTGCTCGAGCCGGCGACCAAGCTGGAGGGGGGTCAGGGGCGGGCGAACCTCGGGCTGGCGCTGGCCCACTTCGCGGCCGGGTCCGAGGCGCAGGCGACGAAGGCGCTGACGGCTGCGCTGGAGGCCAACGGGCACTACGGCAAGACGCTGCTCGGCCGCATCCGTCGCCGCGTCGACAACATCGCGGGCGCGCAGCCGGGATCGGTCGAGGAGGCGCTGCTGTACGCGCAGACGTACGGCGACGTCTGGACGGACGCCGCCAAGAAATTCCTCGAGAAGACCCTGGCCGAGAAGCCCGCGGCGACCGCGCCCGCCGCGGAGGCGCCCGCCGCCGACTGACGAAACGCGCCGCGGCGCGAGAAACCTGACCGAAAAACCGTCGCCCCGACAAACAATGGGGGCGGAGGCCGCCCATGCGCGTCGTGCTCGCGGGTCTGGTGTTGCCGAACGTGCAGAACCATTCGCTGGCGGCGCTGACCGGCGCGCTCGAGCGGGAGGGGATCGCCAGCGAGGTCGCGCCGTTTCGCGGCTGGCGCGACGTCGAACCGGCGGTCGCGCAGGCGCGCGCCGCCGCGCGATCGGGCGATACGGTGTTCGGCCTTTCGGTGCAGAACACGGAGGCGGCGCTGGCGTCGATCACGCTGGCGCGCGTGCTGCGGCGGCGCGGCTTCCGCGGGCGCATCGTCTGCGGCGGGCACTTCGCGACGCTGAACGCCGTCGAGCTGCTGAACGACGTCCCCGAGGTCGATGTCGTCGTGCGCCTGGCGGGTGAAGAGGCGCTGGTCGGGCTGGCGCGGGGCGCGCGGACGATCGACGACATCGCGTCGTTGCCCGGAACGGTGTTCCGCGGCAGCGACGGTGCCGTCCGGCTGGGCGCGCCCGGGCGGGCGGTCGGGCCGGTGGCCGCACCCGGCGCGGGGGACGATCTGCCCGTGCACCTCGGGTTTCCCGCCGTCGATCTGGTGGGGAGCACTGGCTGCGAGGCGCACTGCAGCTACTGCTGCGTCGCCGCCGCGACCCGCCTCGCCGGCGCCGAGGCGGCCCGGGCGGGCGCAGGGGCCGCGGCAGCCGGCGTCGTGCGCTGGACCGACGCGCGCCTCGTCAACGAGATCGCGGCGCTCTACCATGGGCAGGGCGCGCGGGTGTTCACGGTGATGGACGACAACCTGCTTCCGCTCGCGCCCGACGACGCCGAGCGATTCCTCCGCCGGCTCGCGGACGGGCTCGCGCGCGACGGCGTCGGGCCGATCGCGCTGTCGCTGCAGCTGCGCGCGGACGTCGTCACGCCGGCCGTCGCCGATGCGCTCGCGGCGGTCGGCCTCGTGCGCGCCTACGTCGGCGTGG
>DATFXS010000398.1:0-10461 GCA_035315605.1 Polyangia bacterium | reverse complement strand
CAGGGAGATCACCGTCCACTGGCCCTGCACGCACGCGAGCAGGGTCTGCGTTGTGCTCGACCAGGCGACCGCGCCCGCGCCGGCGGTGAGGCACGGGATCGAGATCCAATTGCCCGCGAGGCACGAATAGAGGCTGGGCGGCGACTGGACGTACGCCGTCGTTCCCGGGGACGCCGTCGTTCCCGCGTCCGCCGTCGTTCCGGCGTCCGCGCTCGTGCACTTCGGCAGCGCGGCGACGTTCGGTACGGTCAGAGCGATCGAGTACACGTCGTTCTTCGAGGCCGCGCTCGGTGCGCTCGCGGAGGGCGGTCGCTGGCAGGCTGCCACGAGAATTCCGAAGGCGAGCACGACGGCGAATCGCCGCGCCCCGGTGCCATTCACGAAACCGTTCCGCTCGATGCCCATCGCGATCCCCCGCGTTTGCGTTTGCTGCGCCGGCCAGCTCAGCCCGTCAGGGGGAAGCTGTAGGACGGATCGAAAAATCGGACAATAGCGAAAGTGTGTACGTACGCAGGTGTCACGTAGGCGCGACCTGCGATCACAAGTACCTGGAATAACTAGCGTTCATTGCAGGACATGCACGAAATTTGACGGGTGTCGGGCCAGGTATTCAGATGTAGGTGTAATCCCACCTCAGAACCGAGGACGAACAATGGCCGCCAAGACGCCCCCATCCGAGACGAACCGAGGATCCGGACGCCCCCACCGCCGCCGCGAGATCAGCGGCATCTTGCTGCTTGCCGGCGGCCTCTTCACTGGCCTGTCGCTGGTGTCGCGCCACGCGGGCGGCGACCCGATGATGGGACCGGGGGGCGAGGCGATCGCGGGCGCGTTCTACGGGCTCGCCGGCATGGCGGCGTATCTGATCGTCGCCTGGATGCTGGTCGCGGCCGTCCGCTGCTTTCGCGGGCGGCGTCTGGTCGACGGCGTGCGCGAGGGCGCGGGCGCGGCGATGCTGCTCGGGTCCGTCGCCGTTCTTCTGTATCTTCCGTTCGCCGATGGCGGCTTCTCGTCGCATGGGCCAGGCGGGCTGCTGGGCGAGGGGCTGGGCGGCATCGGCGCCGGCTTCATCGGCAGCATCGGCGCCGCGCTGGCGGCGAGCACCGCGCTGGTCGTGTCGCTGCTGCTGGTCACCGAGGTCAGCACGCGCGAGGTCGCGGTCGTGCTCGCGTGGGCCGCTCGCCACGCCGTCCGCGGCATCGCCGCGGGCGCGCGCACCTCCTGGCGCGTGATGCGCGCGGCGTTCCCCGAGAAGGACGACCGCGAAGATCGCCGCGAGCGCCGCGAGCCCGAATCGATGGACGACGAGGTCGAGGCCGGCGGCGAAGCCGAACCGATCCAGATCCACCCCGCGCGCGAGATGCACCCCGACGACATTGACGCCCCGCCCGTCCGCTTCGCGCGGCCGGCCGTCGAGATGGACGCCGTTCCGGAGCCGACCGACGCGCAGGAGAGCGAAGGCGTTCGCGTCGGCGAGGCGCAGTCCGTCTCCGAGAAGGTGGTCGATCCCGAGCGCGCCGCGATGGCGGCGATCGTCGCCGAGGTGGCGGCCGTCGAGCGCTTCGCGCCCGAGGCGCCGCCGGTCCAGGCGGACGCAGACGCCAAGGAAGAGGAGATGCCGACGATCGTGACGCCGCCGCCTCCGCCGCCGCCGGCCGAGGCGCCGATCATCGTCGAGTCCGCGTCGCTGGCGCGCCTGCGTCAGGACGAGGCGGCCGCCGACGCCGAGGCGGCCGAGCGTCATCGTCAGGAGAAGGTCGGCTTCATCAAGCTGGCCGAGGGCGACTTCAAGTTGCCCGCCACCGATCTACTGGAATACATCCCGCCCGCCGCGCACGAAACCGACAAGCAGCCGCTCTATGACATGGCCGAACGGGTCGAGCAGGCGATGTCCAACTACGGCGTGCGCGGCAAGGTGAAAGAGATCCACATGGGTCCCGTCGTCACCATGTACGAGTTTGCGCCCGCGCCCGGCACGCGCACCGGCAAGATCGCCAACCTCGAGAAGGACCTGGCGATGGCGCTGGAGGCGCAGGCGGTCCGCATCGTCGCGCCGATCCCCGGCAAGGCCGTCGTCGGCGTCGAGGTGCCGAACAAGGCGCGCGAGACCGTGTTCCTGAAGGAGATCCTCCAGGACACCAGCTTCGCGTCGGCGTCGTCGAAGCTGCAGGTCGCGCTGGGCAAGGACATCAAGGGCGCGCCCGTCAGCGTGAACCTGGCGAAGATGCCGCACCTGCTGGTGGCCGGCACGACCGGCTCGGGCAAGTCGGTCGCCGTCAACGGCATGATCACCAGCGTCCTCTACAACGCTTCGCCCGAGGACGTCCGCTTCATCATGGTCGACCCGAAGATGCTGGAGCTGTCGATCTACGAAGGGATCCCGCACCTCTTGCTGCCGGTGGTCACCGATCCGAAGAAGGCGAACCTGGCGCTGCGCTGGGCGGTCGACGAGATGGAGCGCCGCTACGAGCTGCTCGCGAAGACAGGCGTGCGCGACATCTCCAGCTACAACGCCAAGATCGAGGGCGCCGATGCCGCCAAGGACGCGGCGTCCGCTGCGCCGGCGGGCCGCAAGTCGGACAAGAAGATCCGCGTCGTCATCGCCGGTCCGGACGGCACCGAGCAGGAGGTGGATCTCGACGCGGACGCCGAGATCACGCTGGCCGACGACGGGGCGGGCGACACCGCCGGCATCGTCAGCTACGAGACGCCGAGCGACGAGGATCTGTCCGACGCGGCCGCGAAGGTGCAGGCCCAGAAAGAAAAGGCCGCAAGCGAGGAAAAGCCGACGAAGCTGCCGTACATCGTCATCGTCATCGACGAGTTTGCGGACCTGATGATGGTCGCACCGAAGGACGTCGAGACCAGCGTGGCGCGGCTGGCGCAGAAGGCGCGCGCGGCGGGCCTGCACCTGATCCTGGCGACGCAGCGGCCGTCGGTCGACGTCATCACCGGCCTCATCAAGGCGAACTTCCCCAGCCGGATCGCGCTGCAGGTCGCGTCGCGCATCGATTCGCGCACCATCCTGGATCAGCAGGGGGCGGAGACGCTGCTCGGCAACGGCGACATGCTGTTCTCGGATCGCGGCACGAAGCTGCGCCGCATCCACGGGGCGTTCCTGTCGGACAACGAGGTGCATCGCGTGGTCGAGTTCCTCAAGCTGCAGGCGAAGCCGGTCTACGACATGGACATCCTCAAGCCGCGCGAGGAGGACGCGGAGGAGGGCGGCGCGCCGGCCAACGACTTCCACGACGAGTTCTACGACCAGGCCGTCGCCATCGTCTGCGAGACGCGCCAGGCGTCGGTCTCGTACATCCAGCGGCGTCTGCAGATCGGCTACAACCGCGCCGCGCGCATGGTCGAGCAGATGGAGCGCGACGGAATCGTCGGCCCGACCAACGGCGCCAAGCCGCGTGAGGTGCTGGCGCCCCCCGGCGAGTACCTGTCCGCGGCCGGCGCGTGACGGCCTGCTAGGATTGCCGGCGTGATTGCGTCGCTCATCGCGTCCCTGCTCGCCATGGCCCAGCCGCTGGGGTCGGGCCCGCCGCCCGTGGCGGGGCCGCGGCTGGACGTTCAGGCGGTGGTCGCCAAGGTGCAGAAACGCTACGACGACGCGGTCGACTTCAAGGCGCGTTTCACGCAGACGCTGACCAGCGCGACGCTCAAGCGGACCACCAACTCGTCGGGGCTGGTGACGTTCAAGAAGCCCGGGCGGATGCGCTGGGATTACGAGAAGCCGGACAAGTCCAGCTACATCACCGACGGCGGCGTGCTGTGGCTGTACGAGCCCGAGGACAAGCAGGCCTTCAAGCAGGACCTGAAATCGTCACAGCTGCCGTCGGCGCTGGCGTTCCTGCTGGGCAAGGGAAAGCTGGCGTCCGAGTTCGACATCACCTTCGGTCCGGACCGGGGCGCCTCGGGACCCGGCCAGCCCTCTGAAAAAAATTACGTGCTGTCGCTGTCGCCCAAGACGCCGCAGGCGCAGGTCAAGAGCATCGTGTTCGTCGTCGATCCGCGCGACTGGTTCGTACGCCAGAGCGAGATCACCGACGCGCAGGGGAACACCAACCTCATCGTGTTCGCCGACGTGCAGATGAACGCGCACGTGCCGGACGCGTTGTTCAAGTTCACGCCGCCCGCCGGCACGCGGGTGATCGACACCGGGAAGCTGGGGAAGTAGCGGCTCCGCTCAGAACCGGACGGTCATCGTCGCACCGCCGCCCGTGGCGGTCGGCGCGGGCGTGAAGATGAACGCGGTCTTGGACTTCTCGCTCGGCCGCAGCACCAGCGGGTAGCCGGCGATGCCGGCCCCGACCAGACCGACTGCGGCGGTCACGATGCCGAGGTTGGTCAGCAGCGCGTACCGGTTCCCCTTGTTCTCGAGGTCGTCCTTCTGCTGCTGGTTGAGGGCCTTCTCGTAATCGCTCTCGGTCTTGAGCTCGAGGATGCCGAACGTCACCGCGGCCACGACGCCGACCGCCGCGACGACCAGCGCCACCTTGGTCAGCGTCATGCGCCCGGGCGTCATCTCGGCGTCGAACATGCCGGGGCCGCTCGACGCCGCGTTGGCCGCCGCCGGACCGAGCAGGTCGATCGCGGTCTCTTCATTCTCGCCGACGCTGACCGGCTTCGAGATCTGCTTGCCGTTCGGGTACGCCGCCTCGACGATGTAGTCGCCCTTGGGCACGCTGTAGATGGTGAGCGGCGCCGTCCCGAAGTAACGGCCCTCCAGGAAGATCTTGATCTTGGATTCGGGGGCGGCCTTCACCGCCACGCGGCCGAGGCCCTCGGCGTTGGGCGACCCGAAGTGCACGTGCCCCAGGCTGTCCGTCTTGGGCGCCTCCTGGGACGTATCGAGGATCGTCTTCGGCTTCTCCGTGTCGCCGACCTGCGCGGCGGGCGCGGCGGGCGTTTCGCTCTTCTCGCCCGGCGCGGCTTCATCGGTGGCCTGGGCGGGCTCGGCGGACTTCTTCCGCTTGGCCAGCGCGGGCCGCGCCGAAAGCAGCGTGGTGGCTCCGAACAGCACCGCGAGGAGCGCGATGCCCCAGCCCGAAGAAACGAGGCGGCTACCTGCAGGCGACGTCCGGTGAACAACAGCTGAACGCGTCATGAGGGGGTCCTGGTTGGGGGTGGGAGAAGCTAGAAGGCGAGAATGTACGCCCATTTGAAAAAAATCAATGCGCGAATCGACACATCAGGATCGGTGCGCGAACCGGCCGACGAAAGGGTTGTCCTCGCGTTCGGCGGCGACCGTGGTCTCGCCACCGTGGCCGGGCACGACCAGGGTCGTGTCCGGGAGCGTCAAGAGGCGATCGCGGATCGAATGGGTGATGGCGGGCAGCGACCCGCCCCATAAATCGGTCCGCCCGATCGACCCCTTGAACAGGGTGTCGCCCGCGAACAGCAGCGGGGTCTGCCCCGATTCCTCCACGAACAGACAGAGGGAGCCCGGCGTGTGTCCGGGTGTGTGGAGGACGCGCGCCTCGTGGCGGCCGAAGGCGATCGTCTCGTCGCCGCGAAGCTCGAGCGTGGGAACGGGCGGCGGGCGATCGCCGGGGCGCGCCAGGCCGAACATCGCCGTCTGCATCAGCGCGTTGTCGTAAAGCCACCGGTCGTCCTTGTGCAGCAGCACGTCGGCGCCCGTATCGGCCGCGACGTCGCCGGTCGCCATCACGTGATCGAAGTGGGCGTGCGTGTGCACGATCTTCACGGCGCGCAGGCCGGCGCGCGCCAGCGCCGCCAGGATCGCGGGCGCTTCGTCGCCGGGATCGATCACCAGCGCCTCGCGCGTCTCCGGGCAGCTGACGATGGTGCAGTTGCAGCCGAGGACGCCGACCGGGAACGTCTCGCGGCTGAGCGGCATGGCGTCCGTTGCGGGCGGCCCGTCAGCGCAGCCGGAGCGGCACGCCGCTGACCATCATCACCACCGACTGCGCGCGTTCCGCGAGGATCTGGTTGGCGATGCCGGCGATGTTGATCAGGCGGCGATCGGGGACGCTGGCGGGCAGGAAGCCGAGGCCGATCTCCGTCGTCACGAGCACGATCGGCGTCGTCGAACGATAGAGCCGGTCCGAGAGCGCCTCCACCTCGGCGACCAGGTCGTAGTCGGCGGCGGCCTCGGACGCGGTCAGCCGGTTCGACAGCCAGATCGTGAAGCGATCGATGACGGCGGCGCCGTGCCCGGCCATCGTTTCGGGCGCGAGCGCAGCCGTCAGCTTGGTGGGGGCCTCGTGCAGGTGCCAGGCGGCGTCCTGATCGCGCCGGTGACGCGCCAGCCGCGCCTTCAGCTCGTCGTCACCCTCGATGTGCGGGGCGACGTAAAGCCACGGCGGCGGCCCCAGCTCCGACGCGCGCCGCAACCCGTACTCCGACTTGCCCGAGCGCAACCCTCCGGTCACGAACGTGAACATACGAACACGTTAGCGCATTCGCCGCGCCCTACGCCAGGCGGTCAGATCCGGAACGCGCGCACGGAGAGCGGCCAGCGGACCGGGCGCTCGCCGTGGGCGCCCCAGGCCTCGCGCAGGCGCGGGAACGCGAGCTCCAGCGCGTCCTGTCCCTTCTGCGCGAGGAACGGCTTGCGCGGCGACCAGGTGCCGAGATAGCCGAGCAGGTGCTCGAAGGTCCACGAAAGCTGCATCTCGAACGGCGGCACCGCGATCGGATTGAACGGCACCGCGATGTTGCGATAGCCCTGCTCGACCATCTTTCGTTCCGGCTCCCAATAGGGCCCCAGCAAGTCCTCGTAATAGAAGTGCACGGCGGCGTCGACCTCCGGCGAGATCGTCGTCAGGCCGTAGCACCAGAACGCGAGCAGACCCTGCGGGCGGACGACGCGCCGGACCTCTTCGAAGAACGCGTCGTGCTTGAACCAGTGGATCGCCTGCGCGACCGTCAGCAGATCCGCGGACGCGGCGTCGAGGCCGGTCGCCTCGGCCGTCCCGGGCCGGTACGTGACGTTCGGCGCGGGCGTCGCGTTCGCGCGCTGCCCGTCGCTCGGCTCGACGCCGATCACGCGCTCGAAGTGCGCGGCCAGCGCGACCGCGGCCTGACCGTTCCCGGTCCCGACGTCGACCGCCAGCCGCCTCGCCGGCGCCTTCGCAGCCAGCCAGGCGTAGAGCTCGGGCGGATAGACGGGGCGGAAGCGCGCGTAGTCCGCCGCCTGGGGTGAGAACAGATCCTTGAACGCCGGTGTCGCCATCGGTTTCGAGCCTCCGTACAGAAGGGCAACTTCCGCGCGTCTTTGCGATGCGCGCCCGCGATGGGCGGTTACGCCGGCGGCTGGAAATACTTTTCGATCAACTGCCGCACGAAGGCCGGTGTCACAGTCCCGACCCGCGGTATCGAATCGGCCAACCGAGACTCCTTTCGGCCGGGATCGATCTGGACCTTGTATCCGCCGCGCATCTGGACAGTCAGCCGCCAGCGCTTGTCCTCGGAGACGACGCGGACCACCGACGGCCTGCGCTCGGTCGGCCAGTCCCAAATTGGCCCATCGCCTGGTTTGTTGCCCGCGACCCGGTAGTCCCAGTAGAAGACGCTGCCGCCGACGACGATCCGCCGCCGCCCCTTGCGCGAGATCGCCATGCCGATATCATCGCCGATCTGTTCACGCGAAGGAGACCACAGTGAAGCTGCCGAACATCTTCGAGAAGCAGGTGCCGACGAAGACGTTTCGCGCGGGCGAGATGATCTTCGCATCGGGCGAGCCGGCCGATTGCATGTACGTCGTCAAGGCCGGTCGCGTCGACATCCTCAAGGGCCACGAGATCATCGAGACGGTCGGCGCGGATGGGTTCTTCGGTGAGCTCGCGCTGGTCGACTCCAGCCCCCGGAGCGCGGCGGCCCGCGCCCGGACCGACTGCGAGCTCGCCCCGATCAACGACAAGCAGTTCCAGTTCATGGTCGCCGAGACGCCGTTCTTCGCGCTCGTCGTGATGCGCGAGCTGGCCGCGCGCCTGCGCCGCGCTTAGTCGCTTCGCACCTTGGATCTCGGGGGCGCCAACGGGCGCGCCCTGTGGTAGTGCATTCGCCATGGGACGCATCTTCGAGACGCGCAAGGCCACCATGTTCAAGCGGTGGGACAAGATGGCGAAGGCGTTCACGCGCATCGGCAAGGACATCGCCATCGCGGTGAAGGCCGGCGGGCCCAGCCCCGACAGCAACCCGGCCCTGCGTCGCATGATCCAGAACGCGCGCGCCGCGAACATGCCCAAGGACAAGATCGAAAACGCCATCAAGAAGGCGTCGGGACAGGGCGCGGAGAACTACGACATCGTCATGTACGAGGGCTACGCGCCCCACGGCATCGCCGTGATGGTCGAGACCGCGACCAACAACGTCGTGCGGACGGTCGCCAACGTGCGGTCAGCGTTCAAGACCTACGGCGGCGCGCTGGGGACCGAGGGGAGCGTTGCCTTCCAGTTCAAGCGGATGGGCGTCTTCCGGCTGGCGCCCGACGCGCTGGCCGGCAAGGACGCCGACGCGCTGGAGCTGGACCTGATCGACCACGGCCTGGAAGAGATGGGCGAGGGGACCAACGACAAGGGCGAGCCCCAGACGATCATCCGCGGCGCCTTCGCCGACTTCGGCAAGCTGCAGGCGGCAATCGAGGCGCGCGGCATCGCCGTCCAGTCCGCCGAATCCGAATACGTCGCCCAGAACCTGCTGTCGCTCCCCGACGACAAGTCGACGCAGGTCCTGGAGCTCGTCGACGCGCTCGAGCAAGACGAAGACGTCCAGCGCGTCTTCCACAACCTCGGGTGATCCGGTCAGACGCCGCAGCTACCCTTGAGCTGCCAGCCGCCGCCGGGCTGACGCTCGCGCCATTCGGGCCGGTATTCGCTGCGCGCGTCGTCGGTCAGCAACGCGCACGGATCGAACCAGTGGACCGTCCGCGCCTGCCCGAGCAGAGGCGGGATCTCGCCGCTGAACTCGGGCGAATCCGGACAGCGGTGGTGCCAGAGCGCCTCCTCGCGCGGCAGCGCGCCGAACGACAGCACCTCCTTCACGCCGCCGTTGCAGTTCGTCGCCACGACCAGCACCGGCCCCGGAAGCTTCCCCTTCTGGTCCACGCGTAGCAGAAGGTCGTGGTGAAACTCGCCGCGCTGCCAGTGGTCCACGATCTCGTACCCGCCGAAGCGGGTCCTCAGGTCGGATAGCAGCGCACCCAGACCCAGATTTCGCGCCAGTGCGTCGATCTCCATCGCGTTCACTCCTTCTGACAACGGCGGCCACCCCGCCATCTTCCCGATCGGACGTCGAGAAGCGACCCGAGTCGCGCGCCTTCACCCTAGCCCTCTCCCCGCCGGGCGGGGAGAGGGGATCAGACGCACTTCAGAGGAGGCGCTGACTACGAGCAGCCGCTGGTCGTGCCGCAGTTGACGCACTTGTGGCAGCTGCCGTTGGGGATCATGATCGATCCGCATTCGGGGCAGGTGGGCGCGTCGGTGCGGGCGATGAAGCTGTAGTTGCCGTTGCCGGTGTGGCTGGTGCCGCCGTTCTTGGCGTCGCCGTTCTTGTGGCCGTTGGCGTGTCCATTGCGCGGGGTGGCGCGACGGTCGCCGTTGACGACCTCGATCTTCTGGGCGGCGGCGACCACCTCGGCGACGCGCTGGATCTCCTCGGTTGCCGGCGCCGGGGCCGGTGCCGGCGCGGCCTCCTCGACCGGCGCCGTCTCCTGCTTCACGAACTTCGACGCCAGCCACCTGAACAGGTAGTCCATGATCGAGCTGCAGCGCGGGATCTCCGGATTCTCGGTGAAGCCGTAAGGCTCGAAGCGCGTCCGCGAGAACTTGTCGCACAGCAGGCGCAGCGGGACGCCGTGCTGCAACGCCAGCGAGATCGCCGTCGCGAAGCTGTCCATCAGGCCCGAGATCGTCGAGCCCTCCTTGGCCATCTTCACGAAGATCTCGCCCGGCTCGCCGGTCTCGTAGAGGCCGACGTGGACGTATCCCTCGTGGCCCGCGACCGAGAACTTGTGCGTGAACGACTGCCGCTCGTCGGGCAGCTTCTTGCGCACCGCCGCGGGCGGGCCGTTCTTGACCGGCGCCTGCGCTACCGCGCCCGCTGCCCCCGCCTTGGCGAGCCCCGGATCGACCTTGCTGGTCGACAGCGGCTGCGTGCGCTTGCAGCCGTCGCGGTAGATGGCGATGGCCTTGAGCCCCTGCTTCCAGGCCTCCATGTACGCGTCCTGCACGTCCTCGATCGTGGCCTCGGCGGGCAGGTTGACGGTCTTGGAGATGGCGCCCGAGATGAACGGCTGCGCGGCCGCCATCATGCGGATGTGCCCCAGGTAGTGGATCGACCGCGTGCCGTTGGCGGCGCGGAACGCGCAATCGAACACCGCCAGGTGCTCTTCCTTCAGGCCGGGCGCCCCCTCGATGGTCTCCTCGGTGTCGACGTACTCGACGATCGCCTTCACCTGCTCGTCGCTGTAGCCGAGCTTGGCCAGCGCCTCGG
>DATFXS010000397.1:0-11139 GCA_035315605.1 Polyangia bacterium | reverse complement strand
GCCGGCGGCGTTCGGCGTCCGGTCGCAGCCGTGACCCGCGCCGAGCAGATCGCCGCCAACCTGGCGCGGGTGCGAGACCGCATCGCCGTGGCGGCCCGTACGGCCGGCCGCCCCCCGGAGGCGATCCGCCTGCTGGCGGTCAGCAAGAAGATGCCGGCCGACGACGTGCGCGCCGCGATGGCGGCGGGCCAGCGCGCGTTCGGCGAGAACTACGCGCAGGAGCTGCGCGACAAGGCGGCGCTGCTGGCGGCCGATCCGACGCTGCCCGCCCCGCCCGAATGGCACTTCATCGGCCCGCTCCAGGGCAACAAGGTGAAGTACATCGCCGGGAAGACCGCGCTCGTTCATTCGGTCGATTCGCCCGCGTTGCTGGACGCCATCGAGGCGCGCGGCGCGCCGCAGGCCTGCCTGGTGCAAGTGAACGTCGCGGGAGAGGCGAGCAAGAAAGGCGTCGCCCCCGCGGATCTTCCGGCGCTGCTGGATCGCTTCGCGGCCGCGAAGAACGTTCGCTGCCAGGGGCTGATGCTGATCCCGCCGCGCGGCGACGCGCGCCCGCACTTCGCCGCGCTGCGCGCCCTGCGCGACCGCGAGGCGACCGTGGCCCGCCCCAACGTCGACCTGCGCGACCTGTCGATGGGCATGACCGACGATCTGGAGGTCGCGATCGCCGAGGGCGCCACCATCGTCCGCGTCGGCACCGCGATCTTCGGCCCGCGTCCCCACACGTCCAACACCTGACACACGGGTGGTGAAGCCGCCGCCCCACGAATGGGGCGCGCGTCACGCAAGTCGCCGCCGTCATTCGGGTCGCGGGGTCCGATCAGCGCGGCGCGCAAGCAGGCACGCACCTTGCTCTTCTGCCGGACCATGCGCCACTTCAAGCTCACCTACATCGTCGTCACGCTGGTCCTCGTCGCCGCCCTGGAACGCGCCGCCTCCGCGGCGGTCTGCGTCGCCATCGATGCAACCCGGGACACCCTCTCCGAACCGGATCGAAACGCAACGCGGATCCTGCTGGCCCAGGCGCTGCGCCAGCAGGGCGTCGAGGTCGCCGATCAGAACTGCGAGGCGACCTACGTCGCGTACCACGTCAGGCTGGGCAACAGCATCACGGTCTTCCTGCAGGGCCCCCGCGGATACCGTGAAGGGACGGCCCACGCGATCGAGGAGATCCCGGCCGTCTACAGCCAGATGGTCCGCGCCATGATGACCGGCGCGCCGATGACCGCCACCAGCGGTGTGGTCGACCGCACGAACGCGACGGCGGCCCAGCAGGCGCCGAATCGCGTGCAGGCCGATTCGCTCTGGTACTTCCGCCTCGGCTACGGCGGTTCGGCGGGCGCGTCCGTCAACAACGGCCCCGCCTTCGGCTTCGGCTACCGCTACGAGCTCGACTCCCTCGCGCTCGACCTGTCGTTCCTCAACCTCCTGGTCGCGGGCAGCAACGATCCGAACAACCACGACAGCGGCGTCACCGGATCGTGGGTCAAGCTGATGGCGCTGTACTATTTCAACCCGACCGCCAACGGATCTTTCTACCTCGGCGGCGGCGTC
The DNA here is from genome assembly GCA_035315605.1 of Polyangia bacterium. Classification (GTDB taxonomy): domain Bacteria; phylum Myxococcota_A; class Polyangia; order Fen-1088; family Fen-1088; genus JADGRB01. The sequence continues at coordinate 9,585 of DATFXS010000397.1, read as the reverse complement.
GGCTACGGCGTCACCGCGGTGTCGAACTCGACGGCGTCGTATACGGGCAGCGGCCTTCAGGGCGAGGTGGCCGCCGGCTTCGAGTTCCTGCGCGCCAGCACGATCCGCATGTTCGCCGAGGCGGAGGCGACGGCGCCCTTCTACGAGGTCTACTCGTCGCCGACGTCGGCCGCCGGCTCCGACCACACGTACGTGCCGTCGTTCGCGATCTCCCTGGGCATCGGCTGGGGCCGATCACCGGTCGTCAAGGTGCACACGGTCCCGTGAATCTCACTTGCTGGCGCCCGTCCGGGCTCCGACGGTGATCACCGCGCCGCGGATCGTCTCGCAAGACGACGACGTCACGTTAGGCCAGGTGGCTAGGATGCGGTCGCCCGGAAGTCCACCGAGCAGCTCCGAAAGGTTGTCGCCAAAATTCGCCCCTTCGGGGTTCGCGTCCGACACCTCGAGATCGTCGAAGGTCTTGAGCTCCGGGTCGCGCGAGACCCGCGCCCTCAGGGTCTGCGTGGTGCCTTCGTGGTTTCGTTGCAGATAAATGAGCGCCACAGAATCACCGAACCGCGCGGCGACAGGCGTGGCGTCCATGCTCTCGCCCGGGTGATCCACCTGCGTCAGCCGCTTGATCGTGGAACCTTTTTCTTCCGTCACGTCGATCGATCCCAGCGTCGCCGCTCGGCTCAGGACGGTGTCCGAGGTCCAGCATGTCGAGTCCCACCCCACGTAAAGAATGCACCGCGCGTTCGAGCCTTGCCCCACGACCTTCACGTCCATCTGCGCGCGCGCGAGCTGCTTCTGCGCCTTGGTGAGGCTGGTGCCGATCTTTCCCGGGCATTTGGGATCGCTTCCGGGACCCACGTCTTCGTTCTGCCAGGTGTTCACGATCGTCCCGTCACGGGCTATCGCCTCGACTGTCGGGTGACGGTGCTTGCCCGCGTCTTCCTCGACGAACCCGACGAGCGCGTGGTGCGTACAGGGGTTCACGACGACCGTCGAGTGCCCGACGTGGCTTCGTACCTTGTCGATGGGGGCTGTCATCGCGTCGACGTACGCCTGCTTGCCCGGACCGAACGTCGCGCGCCGGCAATTCGCGGTGTCCGGCCGCCCGTTGCAATCCGGGAACAGGAACGTGCACGGGTGTCCTTCGACGTTCGTGTCCCCGGAGCAGTTGGCGGTGATCCACAGCGACGTGCCGCCTTGATCGAAGGCCGACGTCAAACCATCGTCAGCCACATCCAGCGGGACCGACCACTCCGCGTCCGGCAGCTTCTTGCCCGCCCGCAGGTCCGACGCGCCGAAGGCGACCATGCCAGCGGCCGAGTTGCCGATGTAGAAGTCGCCGTATGTGTGGTGCTTGTCCGGCCGGCAATTCTTCGCGCCCTTGTAGCAAGGGAAGTCCCAGGTCGTCCTGGCAGCGATGTATTCGAGGTGACTGTATCCGGAGGTCGTCGCCCAGACGTCGCCGTTGCTATTGAGCGGGCAGTTATTCGAAACCGGCTTGTTGGGTTCCTTCGGGCCGCATTGCGGTGGCGCGAAGCCGAGCTCGGGCGGCACCTCTTTCGTCCAGGTCCCTCCCTTGACGGTGGCCGCGCTCGTCCAGACGGTCGGCTTCTCGACATTTGCCCATGACACCAGCTGTCCGTCCCCTCCATTGCCGCAGGCTTGAAACAGCAAGTCCGAATTTGCGGACAGCACCGGATGACTCTCGTACTCGGACGAGTACTTCGTGCAAGCGCCAGGCGTCACGTTAAACTTGTCGCCGACCTTCGAAGCGGCGGGCGGCTTCGGGTGATCGGCCTTCGCAAGGCAGCGGCCCTGGACGCAACGCTGGCCCGACGAGCATTTGACGTCGCACGCGCCGCACCTGTCGGCATTCGAAACCACGTCGACGCAGCTCGGCCCGCACGCGACGAATCCGGGCTCGCACGCACAATGCTTGTCGTAGCAGCCCATTTTGGCACCACACGAGCATTGCCCCTCGGGGCAGCGGTCGCCCACCTTGGCCGTGGCGCACTGGGGCGGCGGCTGCGGCGGACGCGGCGAACGGCACTCCGCCTGGCACGCGCGGTATTCCCCGATGCATTCGGGCGGTCGCGGCCCTTGATAATGAGCAACGTCCTTCATGCACTGGTCGCGCCGCCGATCGCAACCGTCCATGCAAGCGTCACCTCGCGAAACCCCGACCAACGCGATGATCGCGCTCAGGGAGCACGCGCACGCGAGGCCGATCCGAAGAACCTGCGCCCTCTTTTGACCTGTCCAAAATCGCACGGGCAGAATGTACAACACAGGCCGGCGGTCGAAGCAAGGCCGGAACGGGACGTCGATCAAACTCCCTTCGGTGGCCTACGGAAACCGGCCGCTCGCGACCAGCAGGTCGAGGCGGGCCTGGCGGGCCAGGTCCTCGGCCTGGGCGGCGGCGGTGTCGGCGTCGCGCGCGCTGCGGGCGGCGTCGATCACCTCGAGGTTGGTCGTCGCGCCGGCCTTGTAGGCCAGGTTCGCAAGGTCCAGCGCCCGCCGCGCCAGCCGGGCGGCGTCCCGCGCCGAGGTCAGCGCGGAGTCGGCGCGCACCATCGCCTCGAAGTCGACCCTCACCTCCGACTGCGCCTGGCGCAGGCCGGCCTCGAAGTTCGACTTCGCCTCCGCGAGCACGGCGTCGCGCTCGCGCGTCACCCCCTGCCGCATCCCCCCGTCGAAGAGCGGCAGCGTCAACACGAGCTGCGCCTGCCAACCGTAGGTCGGGAGCGTCAGCGTCGCCGGGTGCTGGACGAACGGCTGCCCGACGGCCGCCAGGTACGGCGCGTAGAACGCCCAGACATCGTTGCGCGAGTGCTGGGCGGACGCGATCCGCATGTCCAGCACCTTCACGTCGGTCCGGCCGCGCACCGCCTGCAGCGCCTCGGGCATCGACGGCGGCGCGGCCAGCTGGACGTCCTCCAGCGCGTCCACGGGCGCATCCACCGCCATCAGCACGCCCATCGCTTCGCGCGCCAGGGCCAGGCGCGCCAGGTTCGCCTGCAGCTGCGTCTCGACGGTGGCGAGGTCCTGCTGCGCCCGCACCTCGTCGATGGCGCGGCCGATCCCGCCCGCGAGGCGCGTGTGCGCGTAGTCGTAGTGAGCCTTGGCGGTCTCGCGCGCCGTCTCGGAAGCGGCCACCAGGCGATGCTGCGCGACGACGGTGATGTACGCGCGCGCCGTCGTCTGCGCCACCAGCCGGCGCACGTCCGCCGCGCTCGCCTCGGCGATACGCAGCTGACTCTTGGCGTGGTTCGTCTCGGCCCAGGCGGGCGCCGCGACCAGCGGCACCGTCAGCGTCAGGTTGCCGGCGATCTGATTCTCCGCGGCGATGATGCGGGGCGCGCTGCTGCCGCCGGCGCCGCCGCTGCCGCTGCCGCTCAGCACCCGGTCGTGGTCCAGGCGGGTGTAGGTCCCGTTCCCGCTCAGGAGCGGGAGCCAACCGGCCCGCGCCTGCGTCACCAGCGCGTCGGCCCGCTGGACCTCGGACAGGGCGATCGCCACGGTCGGATTTCGGTCGAGCGCGCGCTGCACCGCCGCCGCCAGCGTCACCTTCTCGCCCTGCCGCGCCGGGGAGGCGGCCGGCGCCCCGCCCGCGCCCGTCGCCGCCGGGGCGCCGGCGTCCGGGGAAGCGGCCATCGAGAGCGTCGGGAAGAGCAACAGCAGCGCGAGGGCGAGCGGCTCACGCATGCGCGGTTCCACCCGGCAGGTCGTCGGGTTCCGGCGCGTGCGACTTCTTGGAGAAGCGCTCGAGCGCCGTGTAAAGCGCAGGCACGAGGAACAGCGTGAACAGCGTCGATACCGCCAGGCCGCCGATGACCGCCCGCGCCAGCGGCAGGTTGGTCTCGCTCCCCTCACCGATGCCGAGCGCCATCGGGATCAAGCCGACGATGGTCGCGACGGTCGTCATCAGGATCGGCCGCAGGCGGGTCCGGCCCGCCTCGATGGTCGCCTCGAGCAGCGGCTTGCCGCGCCCGCGCAGCACGTTCGCGAAGTCGACCAGCAGAACGCCGTTCGACACGACGATGCCGACCATCATGATGATGCCCATGAAGCTGTTCACGGACAGCGTCGTGCCGGTCAGGTAGAGCATCAGGAACACGCCCGTCACGCCGAGCGGCACGCTGAACATGATCACAAGCGGATCGATCAACGACTTGAACTGCGATGCCAGCACCATGTAGACGAGCAGGATCGCCAGAATGGCCGCGAACGTCAGGTCGGCAAACGCCTGGCTCTGCGCCTCGGTCTGGCCACCCAGGCGCACCGTGAACCCGTCGGGCGGCGGCAGCTCGTCGAGGACCTTCTGCACCGCTGTGCTGGCGCGCCCCAGATCCTTGCCCGGGGCAACGTTGGCCGTGACGTCGATGATCCGCTGCAGGTACTTCCGGTTGATGACGACCGGGCCACTCCCCCGCTCGATGCGCGCGATGTTGTCGAGCGGCACCATCCCTCCCGCCGGGGTGCGCATGAAAAGATCGGACATGTCGTCGACCTTCGACCGGTAGGCGTCGTCCATGCGCACGTTGATGAAATATTCGTTCCCGGTCTTCATGTCGGTGAACGGAATCGGCGCGAACTGCGTGTTGCCGACGAGGCTGGTCAGCACCGTCTGCGCCACCTGCTGTTCGCTCAAACCCAGTGTTCCCGCCTTCTGCCGATCGACGACGACATCCAGCTCCGGGTAGTTCTCTTCCCGCGAGATCTGCAGGTCTGTCAGCCACGGCCGCCCGTCGCGGTCGTCGAGCGGGCGCAAACGGGCCATCACCTGCTTCGCGTAGGCCGCGCCGGCCTCGATGTCGTGACCGACGATCTCGACGTCGATCGGTGCCGGCGAGCCGAAGGTCAGGATGCGCTTCACGATGCCGCCGATGAAGAAGTACATCTGCGTCCCGGGCAGTGCGTCGCGCAGCGCGCCGCGGACCGCCTCCGCCGCCTGCACGTCCGATCGCCGGCGCTCGGTCCGTGGCACCAGGTTGACCTGCACGAGGCCCGAGTGCGGTCCGGTATTCTGGGAGTACACCGCCGTCCGCCCGAGCGGCAGGCCGACGTCGGCGATCATCGTCGTGGCCGTCGGCTTGCCGTCGTTGACCAGGTTCTTGTTCACGGCCTGCTCGACCTTGGCGGCGACCAGCTCGGTCTTCTCGACGCGCGTGCCGATCGGCGCCTTGAAATTGACCGTGAACTGCGACTCGTCGCTATCCGGGAAGAACTCACTGCCGATGAAGCGCTTGATGAACAGCGACATGCCGAAAACGGCCAGGATCAACCCGACGGTCACCGCGCGGTGGCGCAGCACCCAGCCGAGGCTGCGGGCATAGGCGTTGTCGACGTGCGACAGGGTGCGGCTGATGGCGCCCGGCAGCCCGCGCTCCGCCTGCCCGAGGTGACCCTTGAGCGTGTACAGGCACAGAAGCGGCGTCACCGTCCGCGACACGAAGAAGCTCATGCCGAGGGCGAAGGCGATGGTCAGCGCCAGCGGCATGAAAAGGTTGCGCGCCACGCCGGTCAGGAACAGCACGGGCAGGAAGACGACGATCGTCGTTATCGTCGACACGAGGATCGGCATCGCCACCTCCTGCGCGGCCGCCAGCACGGCCTCGCGACGCGTCTGCCCCAGCCCCAGGTGGCGGTGGATGTTCTCCAGCTCGACGATCGAATCGTCGACCAGGCGCCCGACCCCCAGGGCCAGGCCGCCCAGCGTGAACACGTTCAGCGTCTGCCCCGTGAAATAGAGGAGCACGAACGTCGCCATGATCGACAGCGGGATCGCGACGCCGATGATGCCGGTCGCGCGCAGGCTGACGAGGAAGATCAGGATCACCAGCACGGCCAGCAGGCCCCCGAAGGCCGCCTCGTGCTCCAGCGCGGCGACCGCCGACCGGATGTAATGCGACTGGTCGAACGAGATCGCGAGGTGGACGTTCGGCGGCACGCCGCGCAGCTTCGTCATCGCGGCGCGGATGGAATCGACGACCGCGATCGTGTTCGCGCCCGGTTGCTTGAGCACGCGCAGGTAGACGCCGTGCTGGCCGTTGATCCGGACGATCTCCGACTGGTCCTGCGCGCCGTCCTCCACCTCGGCGATGTCGCTGACGCGCACCGCCGCCGCACCCTCGCGCGACACGCCAGAGGTCGAGGCCCCACCACGCACGATCACTTCGCTCAGCGGCTGCGCCTGCGCGACCTGCGTGTTCGAGAAGACGTTGTAGTCGCGCGCGCCCGCCTTGATGTGGCCGCTCGGCAACAGCAGGTTCGACTGCCGCACGGCTTCGACGACGTCGAGGATACCGAGGCCGCGCGCCCGCAGCGCGTCGCGCTTCACCTTGACCTCGAGCTCGCGGATCAGCCCGCCGCCCACGTTGGCGCTGGCGACGCCGTTGATCCGTTCGATCTGCGGCTCGATCGTGTTGTAGGCCAGGTCGTACAGCTGCCGGTCGTCCAGCCCGTCGCCGCTGATCGCGATCTGGACGACCGGGATGTTCGTGATGTCGAACTTGATGATGAACGGCTGCTGGATACCCGGCGGCAGCGTGTTCAGGATCTGCGCGACCCGCTGCGACACCTCGAACTGCGCGTTGTCCAGGTTGACGCCGTAGTTGAACCAGGCGCTGATCACCGAGAACCCCTGGCGCGACTGGCTCTCGACGCGGTCGATGCCCGGCGACGCGCCGACGGCACGCTCGATCGGCTCGGTGATCGACTTCTCGATGTCGGCCGGACCCGCGCCCGTGTAGAACGTCGCGACGCGAATGACCGGGACGTTGATCTCCGGGAACAGATCGACCGCGAGCCGGCGCAACGACACGAAGCCGAGTACGACGGTCATCAGCGACAACATCAGGATGAGGACCGGGTTGCGCAGCGCGAGCCGGGTCAGCCACATTCGGCGTCGTCCTCCTAGTGCGCCCCGGTTGCGCCGTCGCCGGCCACCGGCCCGGCCGCGAACGGATCCGCCCCGCGCGCGGCACGGACCTTCATGCCGTCGGCGATGATGTCCCCGCCCGAGACGACCACTTCGTCGCCGGGGCGAAGGCCTGCCTTGACCTCGAACCACTCGCCGCCGTCCACGCCGAGCGTCAGCGCGCGCCGGTGGACGACGTCGCCGCCTGCATCGACGACGAACACGAACGCCTGGCGGTTGCTGAGCACGACCGCACCGACCGGCACCACCGGCACGTGCGGGTGCGTCTCGACGACGATCGCGCCCCGCCCGTACATCCCCGGGTAAAGCTCGCCGGACCGGTTGTCCAGCTGGACCTCCGCGTCCAGCGTGCGCGTGCTCGGATCCAGCGCCGGGGCGAGCCGCACCACCTTGCCGGTGAACGTCCGGCCCGGCAGCGCGTCGACCTCGACGTGGGCGCTCTTGCCGACCGCGACGCCCGTCAGCTCGCGCTCGTTGACGGTGATGAAGACGCGCAAGGTGTCGACGCGCGCGACGGTGACGATGGCGCCGCCGCCGGGCGGCCCGACCAGCGTCCCCGGATCCAGCCGCCGCTGCACGACCACGCCGGTCAGTGGCGAGGCGATGCGCGTCTCGCCCAGGCGGACGGCGATCGCCGCGATCTGCGACTGCGCCGCCTGCTGCGCCGCCTCGGCCGTCGTCAGCTGGCTCTCTGCCTGCTGCAGCTCCTGCTGCGAGACGACCGCCTCGGGCGCCAGCTGCTTGGCCCGATCGTAGTTCGTGCGGGCGAGGGCCGCCGCCGACTGCGTCTGGGCCAGCGTGCCGCGCGCCGCCGCCAGCTGATCCGGAAGATCGCTCGGCCGGACGAGCGCCAGCAGCTGGCCGCGCGTGACCCGGTCGCCGCGGTCGACCAGCACCGCATCCAGGTAGCCGAGCGTCTTCGACCCGACGTCCGCCTGGATGAGCGGCCGCAGATCGATGGGGGCGCGCACCTCGACCGGAACGTCGCGCGATTCGACGTGGGCGACCGACACCAGCGGCGGCGGCCGCGAAGGCGCCTTGTCCTGCGCCTTGTTGCCGCACGCGCCGGACAGCAGGGCCAGCGCCCAGATCGGATAGATCGGGGCGGCCGCGGGGAGGGCCCGGGCACGGAACAGCATGGCGCCTCTATAGCAGATCATCGTCGACGATCATCGAAGTCCGACAGGTTTCCCCTGACCCGGCAAGGCGGCGAAAAGTAATGCCATTCACCTGGTACATTGTCGCGCGTGAAGAGAGACCTGCGGGGCTTTCCAGGCGCCCCATCCCCCGGCCAGGCGGTCACCATCCAGTTCGAGGGCGAGCCGGTCGCGGCGCGGGCCGGCGAGCCGGTCGCCGCCGCCCTGTTCGCCGCCGGCATCCGCACGCTCGGGCGCTCGACGAAGTACCACCGCCCGCGCGGGCTGTTCTGCCTCGACGGCCACTGCGCGTCGTGCACGATGCGCATCGACGGCCGTCCGAACCGGCGGGCCTGCGTGGTACCGGCGCGCGACGGTCTCGCCTGCGAGCGCCAGAACGCCTTCCCGAGCGCTGACGTCGATCTGCTGGCCGCCGCCGACTGGCTGTTTCCCCGCGGAATGGACCACCACACTTTGATGACGGGTAGCCGGACAGGTAACGCGGTGTTTTTGAAGATGGTGCGCGAGATGGGGGGCTCGGGCACGCTGCCGTCGGCCGTCGCTGCCCCCACCATCACCACCGACGAGGTGCTGGACGCCTGCATCGTCGGCGCCGGGCCGGCCGGCCTGCGTGCCGCGCGCGAGATCGCCGCCTCGGCGCCGGGCGCGCGGGTGGCCGTCTACGACGAACAGTCGGCCCCCGGCGGCTCGCTGCTCGCCGAGCCGGGCGGCGGCGAGAAGGCGCGCGCGCTGGCCGCCGACGCCCGCGCGGCGGGCGCCCGCCTGGTCTCGAACGCGACGGTGATCGGTTTTTATCCGGAGGACCCGGGCGCGGACGGGCGCCCCGGTGTTCTGGCGGTCGCGACAGAGGCGGGGCTGGTGCGCGTCAGCTCCCGGCGGACCCTCTACGCGACGGGGTCGTACGATCAGAACCTGCCGTTCGCCGACAACGATCGCCCGGGCGTCGTCTCGGCGCGCGCGGTCGGCCGGCTCGCGTTCCGGTGGGGCATCCGCCCGGTCGCATCCGGCCAGCGCGTCGTCGTCCTCGACGCGGCCCCGGCGGGCGGCCCGCTGGCGAAGGCGCTCGCCGACGCCGGCGTGAACGTCGAGCGGGTCGACGCCGCCGGCCAGACGGTGGTCGCCGCGCTGGGCGGCAAGAATCTTCGCGGCGTCGAGGTCGCGGCCGGAGGACGCCGCCGGAAGACGGTGGCGGGCGACCTGGTGGCCGTGGCGGCCCTGCCCGCCCCTGCCTCGGAGCTGCCGCGCCAGCACGGCGCGCGCGTCGCGTTCGACGCCGCGAAGGGCGGATTCGCCGCGGTCATCGACGGGCGCCATGCCACCGACGTCGAAGGTGTGTTCGCGTGCGGCGACGTCACCGGGTTCGTGGGCACGGCCGCCGCCGAGCGCGCCGGCGCCCAGGCCGGGCGCGCGCTCGCGTCCACGCTGGCGACGCTGGGCGTGGTGCTGGCGCTCGGCGCGGCTCCGTTCCTCGGCGCCGGCTGCGCCGCCCCC
>DATFXS010000396.1:0-2362 GCA_035315605.1 Polyangia bacterium | reverse complement strand
CGGATGGCCGCCGATCCCTCGCAGGTGCTCGGCGAGGAGTGGCAGCTATCGGAGGCCGACCGCGCCCAGCTGGCCGACGCGAACAGGCACGAAGTCATGCGGCAGGCGATGACCGAGGCATTCCGCAACGGCGTGTGGGGCATCGTCGACGACATGCTCTGCATCACCGCGCCCTGGGGTTTCGACGTCGCCGAGATTCACATTCCCACCAGGATCATGTACGGACTGACCGACGTGCTCGTTCCGCGCCAGCACGGCGAGTGGCTCGCACGCAACGTGCCGAACGCGACCGTCGTCGTCGATGAAGACAAGGGTCACCTGGCCGACTCGGCGCGGGTGACCGAGCATTACCGCTGGCTCGTCCAACAGACCTGAGGCTCGGTTTCGCGCGCGGCGCGCAGTGGGCGATACGCGTCGTAGAGCACGACGATCAGCGTCGTCACGTACGCGAAGAACAGGCCGGCGGCGAACGACAGGTGACCGCGGTCCGAGAACGCGCGGCTGCCCGCCTAGATGAGGAGGAAGTTGACCGGCAGCAGCAGCGCGAAATGGACGCCGCGCCCGCGCCATCGGCCAGCTCGCGCCACGGCACGACCCGTCGGCGTCGCCGGGATCCAGTTGCGCATCGTCGCCAGGTGCGCGACCGCCAAGGTGTAGGTGTCGAGCGCCTTGTCGAAGCTCTGATACGGCCCGGCGGGGCCCAGGTCGACGCTGCTGAAGTGCGCGAGCAGCGAGTTGTCGGCCGCATCGAGAACCAGTGTCCCGAGGATGATCAGCGGGATCCGCGGGATCAGCAGCGGCAGCGCCAACCGCGCCAGGACGATCGCCGTGATCACGAAACGGTCGTCTGCCGCCATCGCGCCAAAGTGCGCGCCGGTGCTCACGATCGCGGCCGAACGCCATACGCGGCAGGCGACGACGCCACGGCCCGGCCGCCGCGCGAGCGCTCGCGCGGCGGCGGACCGAGTGGGTTACTTAGGAGAGGCCGTCGGCGATCGCGTGGATCAGCTCCCCGTCCGGCGTGTCGCCGCTCAGCTCCCAGAACATGACTCCACCGAGCTTGTGGTCGCGGACGTACTCGGCTTTCGCGGTCATGACAGGCGGGTCGTCGAACGTCCAGAAGGTCGTTCCGTCGAACAGCCACGCGGCGCCGCTGCTGTCCTCGTAGCGTGTGAAGCCGCTCGAGAGGCGCGCTTTCGCGACCTTGTAGTCGTCGACGCCCGCCTCCCACGTCCCGGGGGCGGCGCCGCTGCTCGACTGGTAGAGGCCGTGATTCGACGGATTAACCCCCGTCCAGCCGCGCGAGTAGAAGGGTACGCCGACGACGAGCTCCTTCGGCGGCGCGCCGCGGCCGAGGTACGCATTCACGACCTGGTCGTCGGAAAAGGCCGGGCTGGTCGGATCGCCCGGCGACGTGTACAGGTTCGACTGGTGGTTGGTGGCGGTCTCCCACGCGCCGTGGAAGTCGTACCCCTGCACCGTCGCGAAGCTCAGCGCCCCGAAGATGTCGGGCACCTCGAAGCCGGCGTCGATTTTCGCCGGGCTCGCGGGGAGGAAGGCGCTCAGCTGGTAGTCCTCGTGCGCCTGCTTGCCGGCCTCGTGCAGCTGATTGCGGAACTCCTGCATCAGCTTGGTGAAGTTCGCCTTGTCCTCCGGGCGGACGATGTTGCCCGCGTTCCCTTCGGAGCCCGGCCACTCCCAGTCGACGTCGATGCCGTCGAAGACGCCCGCGGCGGCGCCCGGGCCGCCCGACCCGTCTCCCTCCACCGGGCCCGGGAGATTTCCCTTGATGAACAGGTCGATGCAGGACGACACGAAGCGTTTGCGTGACTCCTTCGTGAGCGCCGCGTCGGAGAAGTACTTCGAGAAGGTCCAGCCGCCGATCGAGATCAGCACCTTGAGCCCCGGGTGAAGCGCCTTGAGCGCTTTCAGCTGCTGGAAGTTGCCGCGCAGGGAGCCGCCCCAGGGGACGGCCACGCCGTCCACGGATTCCTCGGCTGCCCACGGCTTCTGGTAGTCGGCCCAGGGGTCGGCGATCTGGCAGGTGACGTTGCCGTTGCCGTCAGGCGCGACGTTGCCGAAGGCGTAGTTCATGACCGTCAACTTGTCGGCGGAGCCGCTGTCCTCGACGTTCTTGACCGTGTAGTTGCGGCCGTAGATCCCCCACTCGATGAAGTATCCGACGACCCTGCCGCTCGAGGGCTTCTTGGCTGCGGCCGCCTGGCTGGACGTGCCTGCAGCAGCCAGCAAGGCCATGGCGGCGACCGCCGTCAGGATCGTCAATGGTCCGAGCAAACGTCTTCCGGCTTTCATGCGGCGACCTCCCTGGCATCGGAAAGTGGTTCAGACCACTTTGGGCGTC
>DATFXS010000395.1:0-5536 GCA_035315605.1 Polyangia bacterium | reverse complement strand
ACGCTGCCCTGCGCGGCGGTCGCGTAGGTTCCCGCGCCGATGATCTGCGTCTGGTTCGCGACCGTGCCGTAGAGCAGGCCGCGCGGATCGCTTGCAAACTCGGCGCGCCCGCCGAAGTAGCTCGCGCGTTGCAACGCCGTGCCGTCGCCCACCTCGCGGTCGTCGAAGCGCGCCGGGGCGAAGTCGGCGGCCAGCAGCACCGAAGAGAAGTTGCGCAGCCGCACGCGCCCGTTCAGCTCGTAGAGCTGGCCGAGATCGAGGCCCGACAGGTTCCGGGTCTCGGTGATCTCGAACGCGGCGCTCTTCTCGAGAGTATACGTGCCCGGATCCAGCTCGCGCCAGCCGAGCGACGCCTTCAGCAGGTGCAGGTTCTGCCGCGCCATGTAGCCGACGTCGTTGTACTGCAGCGTTCGACCGGCCCCGGTGTACTCCGCGCTCCAGAGCAGGTGCTTGCCGCCCTCTTTGGCCACGCGCAGCCAGCCGCCGGGCGCGGTCGCCCCCGGGCCGATCTTCGTCCCGTCCAGCTGCACCGCGGTCGGGTCGCTGCCTGGCGGCCCGCCGTGGATGTACGACTGGATGAACGCGCCGCTCACGACGTAGTCCGCGGACTGCGAGCGCCACCGACCGTCCAGGCCGCCTACGTAGCTGTCGCGGAACACGCCATCGTCCTGGAAGGTGGTCGACCCCGTCCCGATGAGGCCGATGTGTCCGGCGTTGCCGAGCTCGCGCTTCAGGCGCAGCACGTTGAACGCCGTCGTGGGCGCCGCGATCCGGCTGGTGGTCACCCCCATCGAATCGATGACGCTGACCCGGTTCTCCCCCGTGATGGCGCTGAGCGCACCGAGCGACCAGGCCGGCCCGAGGCGACCCACCACCTTCGCCGCGCCGTAGATCGTTGCGGGCGACGGGACGTCGACCAGCGTCTCGGACGTGCCGACCGTCGGCGGAATGGGCGCCGCGCCGATCCGCCGCGAATAGAACACCTGCAAGGGGAACGAGAACGCGTCGATGCCCTCCAGGAAGAACGGCCGCTTCTCGGGCAGGAACGTCTCGAAGTTGGTCAGGTTCAGGATCACCTGGTCGGCCTCGACCTGCGCGAAGTCGGGGTTGAAGGCAGCGTCCAGCGTGACGTCGTTGGCCAGGTGCCACTTGAGGTTCAGCCCCGCCGAGCCGGCCAGCTTGAACCCGCTGCCCGCCATCATGCCTTCGATGGCGTCCTGCCGGCGCGCGTAGCCGACGCCGAACGGAATCAGCTCCAGCGCGCCGCCGCCCTTGAGGCCGCGCAGGTCGTCGAGCCGGCCGAGGTAGGCGATCGGCGTCGCGACGTCACGCGGAAAGTAGGCCCACAGATCGGTCTCCTGCCGTTCGGCGATGAACCGCGCGGCCTGGAATCCAAAGCTCTGCACCGGCACGCTGCCGTCGAAGCGGAGCACGCGGATCGGAATCTTGATCTCGGCCGACCAGCCGCCCGGGCGGTGCGCCGTCTTGCCTTCCCAGTTCTCGTCCCACTCCCACGAGTAGGTCGTTTGATCGATGATCTGGCCGTCGGCCAGCGTTCCGGAGATGTTGAGCGCGAACCAGTAGGCGCTCTTTCCTTCGTTGCGAGAATCGATCTGGATCCAGACCCACTCGCTTTCCGAATCGCGGTCGCGCCGGGTCAGCTTCTCGACGATCGGCGTGTTGACCTGATCGCAGTCGAAGCCGAAGTAGATCGCGTCCTCGTCGTAGAGCACGCGCAGCTGCGTCCGCTCGGACGGCTTGCTGCCGTCGAACGGAAATTGCTGCGTGAACGCCTCGGTGGCCGGCACCGTCTGCCAGGCGGGGTCGTCCAAGCGGCCGTCGATCAGGGGGGGCTTGGTGGCGTGGACGGCGGCCAGGTGGGGGACCTGCCGCGGCTGACCTGGGTCAACCGCCCCGGTTAGCAGAGCGGCGGAGAGGAGGGGGAGCAGGAACAAGGGTCAGCGCCGCAGCCACGATACCGGCCGCGAAATGGGGTCGCAAATTGTTGGTTTTGCGAGGGTTTCTGCCCAAGGTGGGATCGCTGGGATCCGGCTATCGGATTTGCTCCGCAAGGTGCGGTACGAGCTCGGCGATGATCGCCGGGCCGATCTCGGCGGTGGGAATGCGCGGCAACGTGATCATCGGCATTCCAAGATCCCGCTTGAGGCCCGCCAGCACGCGGTCGGCGGCCTCTCGGTGGGCACGGACCCCGGCCGCCAGGCGCAGCGTCGCCTGCAGGGGGGCGTCGCCGGGGGTGCCGGCGAGCGGCGATGTAGTTGCCGCGGCCATCACCGAATCGAGGGCGGGCGCGGACAGCGCGTCGGTCGGCAGCGCGTTGACCACCAGCGGGCCGAGCGGCACCGCGAGCGGACCGCGCGCCTGGGCGACGAGCTCGAGCGCTTCGCGCGCCGGCAGCTCCTCGGCGAGCGTCACGATGACCAGCGCGGCGCGCGTGGGGTCCTCGAGCAGGGCCTTGATCGCGCGCGCGTCGCCGGCCAGCGGTCCTTTCGGCATGACGTTCAGGATCGCCTGGGGGATGCGCAGCATCAGCGCGACGTGGCCGGTCGCCGGCCCGTCGAAGATCACCAGGTCATAGCGCGAGCGGCCGTCCTGCATCTCGGTCGTGTGCCACCACGCCTTGCCGAGCAGCGCGTACGCGTCGAGCCCCGGGATCGCCCCGAGCAGGCCCCGCACGGCGCGGTTGTCGAACACGGCCCGCGTGATCAGCTCCGACCGGAGCACCTTGAGGCCGTATTCGTGCAACGAGCTCGCCGGCGTGATGTTGACGCCGTCGATGTTCGGCGCCAGCGCGGTGATCGTGGGGCCGAGCGGCTCGTCGCGCCCGAACATCCGTCCGATCCGGTCGGTGGCGGCGGCGGCGGCCACGAGCACGCGCTTGCCGGCGCCGGCCGCGACCCGCGCCAGCGTGACGGCAACGGTCGTGCGCCCGACGCCCCCCTTTCCGGAGATCACGACGAACCGCAGATCGGTGATGAGCGGAGTCAAGCGATCGAACCGCCCGTGACGTCGAGCGTGGGCGCGCGCAGCAGCGCCATCCCGACGAGGTAGCCGACCTCGCCGCCCGACGCGATGGTCAGCGCGGGGTCGTAGCTGAGGAACGGCATCGTCACGCCGACAATCGGCGTCCAGCCCCGGCAGACCGCGATGTGCAGCGCGGCCGGCGCGAGCAGTGCCGCCGCGCAGGCCGCCGCGCCGCCGCGCGGGCCCGCGCCGCCGGCGGCCGATCGGGTGGCCAGCACGGCGCCCGCGGCGAGCGCGGCCCAGGCCCCCACGACGGCCCAGCTGCCGCCCCGGCCCAGCTCCTCGCCGACCAGCGCGAAGACGTAATCGCTCGCGGGCGACGACAGATGGCGCCGCGACGGTCCATGTCCGAGCCCGGCGGCGCCCGCGGCGGCGTTCGCCCGGGCGCGCGCCAGGGCCAGCACCTCGAAACCGTGGCCGTGGCGATCGCTTTCCGGCGAGAGGAAGCCGTGGATGCGATCGCCGACGTATCCGAAGCGCGACGCGCCGAGCGCGAGCGCCAGCGCCAGCACCACCGCCGCCGGGACCAGGCGGCGCCCCGTCACGCCCGCGCCGGCCAGCGCCGCGAACGTCACGGAGAGCGCCACCGCGGCGGCCGAAAAATCCGGCTCCGCGACCAGCACCAGGACCGCGAGCAGCGCGAGGGCGAGCGCGAGCGGGCGGGACGCGAGCCGCGGCCGGGGCGCGGCGCCGTCGCGGCCGGCCCACGCCGCCACCAAGAGACCCGTCGCCGCGATCAGGAAAGGCGCGGGGCTGCCGGAGAGCGGCCCGAGGTGCAGCCAGCGGCTGGCGCCGGCGGCGTGCACGCCGATGCCGCGAACGAACACCGCCGCCGTCGCGGACAGCGCGATCGCGAACAGCGCGGGCGCGGCGCGAAACACGCGGGCGACGCCGAGACGGGCGACGACCACGCCCAGCGCCGCGCCGAGGGCGGCGGCGACGGCCTGGCGGATCGCGAAATGTGTCGGCGCGCCGAGGCCCGGACCGCCCGGCCGCTCGCCCGCGGTGGCGACGATCGCGAACCCGAGCGCCGCGAGCCCGAGAGCGGGGACCACCAGCAGGGCGACGGCGACGGTCCGGCGGCCCATGCTCAAAAGCGGACGAGCAGTCCGATGCCCGCGTCGAAGAGGTCGCCGAACAGCGGGTACGTCACGCCCGGCGTCGCTGTGGTGTAGAAGGTGCTGCGGTCGAAGGTGTGGCTGTAATCGACGCGCAGGATCGCCGCTGTCCGGCTGGCGATGGCGAAGTCGAACCCGAACACGCCGCGCGCGATCGGCTGCAGCGCGGTCGTCGAATTCGCGGTCATGTCCGGGCTGGCGAAGTAGCCGACGGTCAGGCCCGCGCCGACGCCGAGGAACAGGCGCATGTCGGCGTAGCGCCACGCCGTCGTCTCCATCAAGGCGAAGGTGGTTTGCGACAGCGTGCGCGTCGCGACGGTCGCCTGCACCATCGGATCCGTGGACGGCGCGACGACCTCCTTCGAGAAGCGATCGTAGAAGAAGTTGGCGCCGAGCCCGATCTCGAAGCCGCTCTTGAAGCCGAACAGGCGGCGTTCGAACTCGCCGCCCAGCGACAGGCCGGCCGCGGGCACCAGGCTGTCGCCATCGCTGCCGACGCGGTAGGCGTATCGGACGTGCACCGAGACGCTGTTGGCGGGCGCGGGCGGGGGCTCGTCCGGCAGGCGCGGGGTCGGGGTCGCGGGCGGGGCCGGGGCGGCCGAGGCCGGGGCGTTCGTCGCCGGCGCCGGGACGGCGGGCGCGGGCGAGGCGGGCGCGGGCTCGGCTTGGGCCGGCGGTGCAGGCGGGGCTTGCCCGGCCGGCGCGGCCTCGGCAGGGCCAGGCCCGGGGGCAGGCGCAGGGGCAGGCGCCGGTTCGGCTTGTGCCAGAAGCGAGGCGAGCAGGGCGGCCGCGAGCATCGGCGGCAGCTTAGATCAGGTCGATGGCGTTCAGAACTCGATCATGAGGCCCGCGAACCAGGTCGTATCGCCGACCCTGAGCGCGCTGCCCGAACCGAAGTTGTCCAGGCGAAAGTACGCGGCCTCGGCGAACAGCGCCAGCTGATCGACGCCCGATTCGCGCCGGAGCGACTCGGCGGCTTCGCGATCGAGCGGCGAGAGATCGACGGTGATCCCGGCGGCGGCGTGCCAGCCGAAGGTGTGGCCGTCGAAGTTGGGCTGTGACGTGTCGGTGATCTGCCAGAACGTGCAGTCGAGTCCCGTCTTCGCGTACGGCACCAAGGGCGAGCCGAAGCGTCGGCGTAGCTGGTCGGCCCGATAGACCAGCGACGCCGACAGCGGGATCAGGCGCAGGCCGGTCTGGTCGCCCGACGGCGACTGCAGATCGGCCGACAGCGCTGCGGCCGTGACGTTGAAGTAGCCGACGCCCAGGCCGGCCGCCCAGGTGCCCGCGCGGTGGGAAAACTGGCGATCGATCTCGAGCTGCATCATCAAGTGGCGCGACGACGAGAATGTCTGCGCGTAGGGGCGCGCGCTCTG